>JBBRXC010000069.1:0-8630 GCA_038248745.1 Peptostreptococcales bacterium
AGCACCAGTTGCTGGTATCGCCATGGGTCTGATTGAACGAGTTGAAGCAGATGGAACAAGTAAAATTGCCATTCTATCAGATATTCAGGGAATGGAAGACTTCTTGGGAGACATGGACTTTAAGGTTGCCGGTACTGCTGAGGGTATTACAGCCATTCAGATGGACATTAAAGTGCACGGACTTTCCAAAAAAATACTAGAGGATGCTTTAACACAGGCACTTGCAGGCAGAATTCATATCATGGAACAAATGATGCAAGAAATTTCTGAACCAAGACCTGAACTGGCACCATATGCACCTAGAATCATCACAATGCATATCGATCCTGATAAGATCAGAACAGTAATCGGACCTGGTGGCAAGACCATTAACAGGATTATTGCTGAGACTGGTGTTAAAATTGATATCGATGATACCGGACGTATCTTTATCGCTGCTCCTGACATGGAATGCGCAGAAAAAGGTGTGAAGGCCATCGAGCTTTTGACAAAGGACGTTGAGGCGGGTGAAATCTACGAAGGAACTGTAACAAGAATAATGACCTTTGGAGCATTTATCGAAATACTTCCTGGAAAAGAAGGCCTGCTACATATTTCAAAAATGTCTAAAAACAGAGTTGAAAAAGTAGAAGACGTGATGAACGTTGGAGATGTTGTGAAGGTAAAGGTTACTGAAATCGATAGCCAGAACAGAATCAACTTATCCATAAAGGACATTGATTAATATCAGGTTTTAAGGGATTAAGAAAATAAAAATTAAGGAATCAAGAAATAAATAGTGCTGAAAATGGAAAATTAAGAGGCCCTCCAGTTGCGCAAGTGACTGGAGGGCTTTTCTATATACCCTAAAGCATCAAGAACATACTTTGGGGGTGAAAAACGGGTTGGGGGATAACTAGTTATCTCCCGATACTACTATTTAAAACAAATTTTAAAATTCTTCCTAATTATGTATGAAATTGAGAGATGACAGTAAAAAATTATACTTCTTCCATAAATCTGCAGTAAAAATATGCAACTAATTAAAAAATAGTTATCCTCCTTTAGGATAAAAAGCATAAAGTATGAAAAAGCAGAAACAAAACTGATAAAATTAATTTTATTGAGTCTTGTAACATATATAGTTATGCTTCTTTACGGAATAAACCTTAAAAGTATGACACCTTCATCAACAAAAGGTTAACGCTACGAGATATGTTAGGCATACAGCATCATTTCATCGATGAAGCAGGTTAATATAGGCTAGAAACCTTTTCTATTTCTAAAGATACATGAGCGTGTTAACCTTTTTTTGCACAATTGGCATTCTGTAGGTTAACCTGGCAAAAGATACGCCATATTTTACATTTAAAATAACTGAAGCCTGCGCATATTAAATATAATTTGTGCATAAATATACTTTATTTACCCAAAATTGTTGACAAATCACAATTATTGTGTATAATTATAGAATAAATTAGGAATAATAACAAATTAGCAAGGAAGGACAATGAGATGTATAAGGTGTTTATTGACGGACAAGAGGGTACAACGGGATTAAAGATACTCAACAGGCTGAGCGCCAGAAAAGATATTCAATTATTGAAAATTGAGGAAAAAGATAGAAAAAACATAGATGCCAGATTGCAGAACATTTCCGATGCTGATGTAACTTTTTTATGTTTGCCTGATCAGGCAGCAATGGATATTGCAGCTAGTGCTCCTCAAAATGCTAGAATTATCGATGCGTCAACAGCACATAGAACAAATGATGTCTGGGTCTATGGCTTTCCGGAAATCAGCAAAAGTCAGCGGGAGCTTATTCGTCAAAGCAACAGAGTATCAGTCCCCGGCTGTCATGCATCGGGTTTCATAGCTATTGTAAGACCATTAATAGAGAATAATATGATCGGGAAAGATGCTTTTCTGGCTTGTACTTCCATCACGGGGTACAGCGGAGGTGGAAAACCAATGATTAACGAATATGAAACCAGTAATCTTGGGGATGCAACAAATCCCGCAAAGAACGAATATGCCTCAGATGACCTGAAAAGCCCTGGATTGTATGCATTAACCCAAAACCATAAACATATACCAGAAATGAAAAAAATCACCGGATTGAGCAAATCGCCGGCCTTCATACCTATTGTCAGCAATTATTACAGCGGAATGCTTGTAACCATACCGATAGATGTTAAAATGATGTTAGGAGAATTTCATATAGATGAGATGGAGAGACTTTTTAATGAATTTTATTTGGGCGAAAGGATGGTTAAAGTAACCACGTTGACCCTTGAAGAAAAAACAGGAAGACTTTATGCCAATAAAATGGCAGACCGAGACGATTTGGAAATCTTGATTTATGGCAATGAAGAAACAATGATCATAAGCAGCAGATATGATAACCTGGGTAAAGGTGCTTCAGGAGCAGCGATTCAGTGTATGAATATCATGCTTGGGATAGAAGAAACAGCAGGGCTGGTGAAAGGAAATAATTATGGATAATAATAATTTGAATAAAAAAGGCGATAAAATTCCTGCTAATAAAGATAATAATTTAATATTTATTGAGGGCGGAGTCTGCGCACCTATAGGGTTTAAAGCATCAGGGGTTCATTGTGGCATCAGAAAAAATAAAGGAAAAGCAGATTTGGCCTTAATTGTCAGCGATGTCATGTGCAATGTAGCTGCGGTTTATACAACCAACAAAATCAAGGGCGCACCTATCGCGGTGACAAAAGAGAATATCGAGGACGGGAAAGCAAAGGCCATCATATGTAATAGCGGGAATGCCAACACCTGTGCACCGAATGGGATGAAAATAGCAGCAGAAACCTGCGAAATATTAGGATTGGCTCTTGGGATCAGTCCAAAAGATGTTCTTGTCAATTCAACTGGTGTCATCGGAGAAGAGATGTTTATAGCCCCATTTGAAAAAGGAATCCCCCATCTAATAGAAAAACTTTCATATGACGGATCGGATGCGGCTGCAAAAGCAATTATGACCACAGATACAGTGAAAAAAGAAATGGCGACAGAGTTTTATCTTGGGGAGAAAAAATGCAGAATAGGTGGTATTGCAAAAGGCAGCGGGATGATCAATCCAAACATGGCCACCATGCTTTGCTTTATCACAACGGATGTAGCAATTAGTAGCGAAATGCTTCAAAAAGCGCTTAATAATGATATTAAAGATACATTTAACCAAATCAGCATTGATGGAGATACCTCCACAAACGACACCGTTGCAATACTGGCAAATGGCATGGCAGAGAATGAGTTGATAGATTGTGATAATGAGGATTTTCAGAAATTCTGCAAAGCTTTGTATTTTATTGACCATGAATTATCTAAAAATCTTGCAAAAGATGGAGAAGGTGCCACCAAACTTCTGGAATGTGTTGTAAAGGGTGCCGCTGATATGGAAACTGCCAGAATTGTGTCTAAAGCGGTCATCGAATCAAATCTTTTAAAGGCAGCCATCTTTGGAGAAGACGGCAACTGGGGAAGAATTCTTTGTGCCATGGGGTATGCAAAAGTGGATTATAACATTGATAAAACTGATGTCTATCTATCGTCAGAAAAGGGTACAGTTCAAGTTTGTAAAGATACAACTTATTTCAAGCATAGTGATAAGAAAGCCAGTCATATTCTTTCTGCCGATGAGGTAAAAATAACCATTGACCTGAATCAAGGGGAACAGGAAGCATCAGCATATGGATGTGATTTAACTTATGATTATGTAAAAATCAATGGATCATATAGATCATAATCAGAAATTAGCCATAAAGTAGCACATCACTGACAAATTAATCGATTACGTAAGACGAAAACGGCCATAATAAAGGAGAAAAAATGAAAGTTAGCAAGGATATCAGTGCTCAAATATTAATTGAGGCATTGCCGTATATACAGAAATTCAATAATAAAATTATCGTCATAAAATACGGCGGGAATGCAATGGTACAGGAGCATCTGAAAAAAGCGGTGATGAGAGACATTGTTTTACTGAATATCGTCGGGATAAAAGTTGTACTTGTCCATGGTGGCGGGCCTGAGATTGATCAGATGCTGAAAAAGTTGTCCATGGAAGCCAGATTTATCAATGGACTTCGGTATACAGATGAAGACACGTCTGATATTGTGCAAATGGTGCTTGCGGGCAAGGTCAACAAACAGCTTGTATCGCTGATTCATCAAAATGGAGGCAAGGGCATAGGGATGTGCGGTAGCGACGGTAATATGCTCACTGTAGAAAAGCTTATCTGCGACGATGATCTTGGTTTTGTCGGAGACATTAAAAGCGTCAATATCTCACCTATCACCATGGCCCTAGATAATGGATATATTCCAATCATTGCAACCGTTGGGACGGATGAAAAGGGCCAGGTGTACAACATCAATGCAGATACCGCGGCTGCCGCCATCGCTGGCGCATTAAAAGCGAAAAAGCTGATTACCATGACAGATGTCATCGGTCTTTTGAAGGAAAAAGATGATGAGGATTCTCTGATGTCTTCGGTAAATATTTCGGAAATCCCGGATCTTATAGAAAAACAAATTATTGTTGGTGGCATGGTACCCAAAGTTGAAAGCTGTGTTGAGGCCATCAAACAGGGGGTTAAAGAAGCCATTATTATCGATGGTAGAATTGAGCATTCCATATTAATAGAGCTGTTTTCCAACGAAGGCATTGGAACCATGTTTCATAAAAATTAGAAAGGCTTAAAATTAAAAAGCATAAAATTAAAAAGCATAAAATCAAAAGGCATAAAATCAAAAGGCAGAAAATTAGAGAGGTAATATAAAATGGGAAAGACTAAAGCAGATTACCTGAAAAATCAGGACGAAAAATATATTGTTGGAACCTATAAAAGAAGTGACCTGTGCCTGACAGAAGGAAGCAAGTCAGTGGCTAAAGATTTAGAGGGGAACGAATACATTGATTTTTCCTCAGGAATCGGGGTGAATAGTTTTGGGTTTTCTGATGAGGGCTGGGTGAAAGCAATCACAGCGCAGGCGTGTAAACTACAGCACACGTCCAATCTTTATTACACTGAACCGGCAGTAAAAGTGGCCCGGCTTCTTGTAGAAAAATCAGGGTTGCGCAAGGTTTTTTTTGCCAATTCGGGAGCGGAAGCCAATGAGGGGGCCATTAAAACTGCAAGAAAATATAGCAATATGAAATACAGCGAAAACCGAAATGAAATTATTACATTGAAAAACTCTTTTCATGGAAGGACTATGGCAACAGTGACGGCAACGGGACAAGAAGAATATCATCATTTTTTTCACCCTTTTTCGGAAGGGTTTTTCTACGTTGAGCCCAACAGCATTGAAGAGTTAAAGCGGAGTGTTTCAGAGAATACCTGTGCTATTATGATTGAACTTATTCAAGGAGAAGGCGGCGTGTATTTGCTTGATCAGGAATATGTACACAGTATTTCAGAAATCTGCAAAGAGAAGGACATTCTTCTAATTGTAGATGAAGTGCAGACGGGGATTGGTCGTACAGGGACTTTGTTCGCCTACCAGCAGTTTGATATCATGCCAGACATTGTCACTGTGGCTAAAGGACTTGGGGGAGGACTTCCCATCGGTGCAGTCCTATTTAATGAAAAAACTGAAAACGTTTTGACTTATGGAGATCATGGTACCACCTTTGGAGGAAATCCAGTGGTCTGTGCTGGGGCAGCCTATATTCTAGAGTCTCTAGATGAAAAAATGCTGGAGGAAATCAATTGGAAAAGTGAATATATCAGAAAAGAATTAATTGCACTGGAGGAGATTGAAGCTGTTTCGGGCTTGGGATTAATGATTGGTATTAGGCATAAAACAAAGACTGGAAAAGAAATTGCTGAAGCCTGTCTTCAGGAGGGGCTTATCGTTTTAACTGCCAAAGAAAAAGTTAGGCTTCTACCACCATTGAATATTAGTATGGAGGAATTGGACAAGGGGCTTGCCATCTTAAAAAAAGTCTTAAAAGAATAAAAAAAATATGGTATACTGTACCCATATATAAACGGGGGTTGAATGCCATGGAATTTAAGGAAAAACTCAATTTGGATGACTTTAAAGCCATGTATCATCTAGAGGCAGTGTATTACGAAAAAATCCACATCACTCCTTACCAGGAATCTTACAGGTGGTATTTGGCGTTTCCTTGGAGCAATTGTTGCTTGGTTGACGGCGATAATCTAGTGGGGTTTCTAGATATGTTCCCGATCAGCGAGAATCTTTTTGGCCAGATTAAATCCGGTAAATTCAATGATGCCGATTTGAAAACACAAGACATTGTAGATGTTTTTTCCATGCCCAATAGTACCAGTCACATGTTTCTTTCTTGCATCGTTATTCATCAGGATTACAGAAAGACGGATGCACTTTCGATGCTATTAAAAAAACAAGTTGCATTTTATAAGCCTTTCATTGAAAAAGGATTGCAAGTTGGCTGGATTATTACAGACAATGTGACCAAGGAGGGGGAAGGCTTTTCCCAACGATTTGGGTTTATAAGGGAAACTATTTCGTCTCATGATTCGGTGATCAACATTTCTGACTACAAGGGATTTGCAAAAAGAATAGAGGAATTATAATGGGTGCAGTAAAAGTGAAGGAAGTAAACCTTGAGAGAGGGAGCCCAACAGTTGATGTTGCTATGAGAAAACTTTTAAATGAACTTTCAACAGCAAAGGGAGCAGGATATAAAGCTGTTATTTTGGTGCACGGCTACGGTTCCACAGGTGTGGGCGGGGCAATAAAAGTTGCAACAAAGAGCAAACTGAAGGAAGGCAGCTTAATAGGAATTGTTAAAACATTTACTGGAGGGGAAGCCTGGTTGAATGATAAAAAAACTTTCATGGAAGCCTGCAGTCAACTGAAAGATTTTGACAGATATATAGATGGAAACAAGGGCGTGACAGTCGTATTGCTTAAGTAATCAAGGAGAGGAACTATTATGGGGCAGAAGTATAAAAACATATTAATTACCGGTGGACCAACCAATGAATATATAGATGAAGTCATGAAAATCACCAATATGTCAACCGGCAGTTTTTCTTTAAAGCTGGCAGAACATTTTTTGAAAACAGGGTATAAAGTTTCATTAATCCTTACCAATTCAATTAATACGAAGCAGCTGGAGGCTATAGATGCATCAGAAAAAATGCTTAAAATCATTCCCATAGAAACGACGGAAGAGATGTTAGAAGCCATTGAAACAGAAAGTAAGTCAGCACATTTTGACGCGTTGATTCATGCTTCTGCAGTAGCTGATTATAAAGCAGCGTTTTCTTTTCTTTTAGAAGATTTAGCGGAAGAATTATTTGATCATCTAAGCGACTTTAAATCTCCGCAAGATATTCTGAATAGGATGGAGAACCCTTCCTGTAAGTTGGACGACAGTTCGAAAATCAGCAGCTACCAAAAGAATTTGACGGTTAAACTAGGACTCACCCCAAAAATTATATCAAAGCTAAGAGGCTGGTTCCCTGATACATTGCTGATTGGATGCAAGCTTCTTGAAAATGTATCTAAAGAAGAGTTGTATGAAGCGGCTACTAAATTATGCATAAAGAATAGCGTTGATTATATTCTTGCCAACGATTTGGCGGATTTAAGAGCGGGTAATCAGGCAAGGCATTTGGTGACAAAGGACGGCTTTTCTGGGGCAATATTTGAAAATCCGGAAAATATATTTGAGTTCGTAAACGACAAACTAGAAGGGTGATATAGAGAATTTGATGAAAAATTTTATTGATAAATCGGTTCATAGATTATTAGAATATATAAAAAAAACAGGAAAGATAAATGTTATCTTTTCTATTGTTGTTTTTGTTGCAGTTGTGGTTAAATTTATTTTGTTTTATAATCTTGTCAATGTCGTTACCAATTTATTGCCAGTAATTGTGGTTTCATGTCTGTTAACATTACTGATTCTCGGGAGTTTTAAGAATAAGTGGATTTCGGTTACCATATATTTGATGATTTCCATTATCATGTTTTGCGATGTGACTTATTTCAGCTTTTTTAACCGATATTTATCCTTAAACATGCTGGGGGCTGCCGAGGTGATTGGGGATATTGGCAAAAGCATCAAGCAGGTTTTAAGACCAGTAAATTTTCTTATGTTTATGGATATTGCCATTCTTTATGGAATATTATTATATAATAAGTTCGTGGTCACGGGGAAAAATATACAAAATAGCGGGACTGTCAGCAGTCGTGGCGACAGCAGTAGCGATAGAAGCGATAGCAGCAGCCGTTGGAACAGAAGCGCCAATAAATACTGGAAACCTTTAACTGCCATCCTGATTGTTGCCTTAATAGTGACCAATTTTCCACAGAATGATTTATTGACTTCTGTTTCAAATCAGGAAATCTACAGTTTTAGAGTAAAAGATGTGCTTGCAAATACCATTGGTTTTGGATCCAATAAGAATATTATTTTCGAAAATAGTTATGCTGAACAAAAGAACGGACCGATTTTTGGGGCTGGAGCTGACAAAAATTTAATTGTTATTCAGCTTGAATCTTTTCAAAACTTTGTCGTAGGCCTTGAATATAACGGACAGGAAGTAACGCCGAATATCAATAAATTAATCAAAGAAAATTCCATCTATTTCAATCATTATTACCAGCAGACAGGGAGC
>JBBRXC010000070.1:0-8486 GCA_038248745.1 Peptostreptococcales bacterium
AGTCCCCAAATGATTACTTTTACATTTTCCATAATCTTTCTCCTTTTCTTTTCCATATAATTTTGCTATAGATTTTAAATACAATTAGATTTTTAAATACGAACCTTACTAGAAGGTTGTTTTCATTACACTTATTATTAAGAGCAATTTTCATGCCAAATAGTTTCAAAAATAAAAACAGCCTCTTTTCAGGCTGTTTCACTACAAATATTAGGTTTTTTAAGGCACTTGCATGATTTATTAAATTTTCACATTTGTTTTACTTGAGTTTTTATCTAACTGGTGCAAAATTATTTTCTATTTTGCGCAAATATTTTTGCACTTTTTATCTTTGTGTATCAAATTTACTTTTTTAGTTTGTGCTGAAGTGTCTGGCGTTTTATCTTAAGCTTTTCTGCCGCTTTAGTAATGTTTCCATTGCTGATGAGCATAGCCTCTTTAATCAGATTTCTTTCAATGTTTTCAAGCAGCAAATCCAGTCAATCATCCATCTTAATATCATCCATAAGTTTTTTCCCATTGCCCCTTACATTAATATTATTAATTTTTATTTGTGCTTCCGTTAAAACATGTTCTTTCCCTACCAGAGAAACGGCTGAAATAATGATATTCTCCAACTCTCTTACATTGCCCGGGAAATCGTGAGTCATTAATAAATTTAATGCTGAATCAGACATCATCCAAACTTCTTTTCCCAATTTTTCATTATGTTTTCTAATAAATTCATTGACTAAAACCGGAATATCCTCTTTTCTATCTCTCAGTGGCGGGATATTCAAGTTAATGATATTCAGCCTGTAATAAAGGTCTTTTCTCAATCTTCCTGTTTCAATCAGCTCTCCCGGTTCTTCATTTACAGTGGCAATAATCCTCACATCAATAGGAATGTCTTTTGACCCGCCAATTCTTCTGATACAATCCTCCTGAAGCACTCTCAACAATTTCCCCTGAAGCTCGAACGGCATGGCATTGATTTCATCCAGCAGCAAAGTGCCCCCGCTTGCCTGTTCAAAAAGGCCCTGCCTGTCCAATGCACCAGTAAATCCTCCCTTTACCGTTCCAAAAAGCATACTCTCCAAAAGTGTTTCCGGTATTGCGGCACAATTTTGGGCAAAAAACATCTTATCTTTCCTGTCGCTTTCAAAATGAATGCTCTGCGCCAGAATTTCCTTCCCTGTTCCTGTTTCTCCATATATAAAAACGGAGGAAGAACTTTTCGCTGCCATTTTTGCAGTTTCAATTATTTCTTTAAACCCTTCATTTTTACAAATAAGGTCAGAAAAATTATATCTCTTTATTTTTAATTCTTTAATCACTTTTAGCTCTGTTTTTTCTTTATGCATATCAAGTATTTCATTTGAAAGGTTTTCAATATCAGTAATATCTTTAGACATTTCAATCGCTGCAATGACTTTTCCAGCTTGATCAAGCACGGGAATTGTTGTGTTGATTGTTGTCACTTCTTTCCCATAATTATTTAAATAAGTTTGCCTTTTATTCATTGTTGTAATATTTTTATACAAGGCTCTTGACAACGTACTTTCTTCTATTGGAATATGAGCGAAAACCTTTCTGAAAGATTTTCCAACCACATCTTCCCTGGGCGTTTTTTCCAGTACAGCCATCGCCTCATTGTAGAGAATACTTTTACCCTGTGCGTTTACAATATGAACCCCATCTTTAACGATCTGGGAAAGTGCAAACAATATCTCTTCATATTCTTTTCCCTTCAAAACGTTACCTCCTGACATTCTTTTTTTACAGTATATCACTATTCATTTTTAGGTGCAAATTATTTTGCTGTTCTTTTCAATTGACAATTTTCATCACATAATGTATTGTTAATAGGCGATGTATAATATATAACCCAGCAGATTAGTGGAGGACGAATAAATGCGGCTTAGAAAAGAAACCCCTGATTTAGAAGAAGATGAAATCCTATTAATTGCAAGCGTTTCTGATGCGCTAGCGCATCCGGCAAGAATAAAAATATATAGATTTATTATGAAAGCCAATAAAGAACGGCGTAAAGTATGCAATAAAGATGTGGTTGAAGTGTTTGATTATTCTCAGGCCACAATTTCCCAGCATATAAAGAAACTAGTTGTCTCCGGTTTAATAGAGGTTAAAAAGGACGACAGGTTTTCATACTATTATGCAAACCTTGGGATGTTAATGAAATATTTAGATGCAACAAAAAAATGGCCATTGACATAATGTCAATGGCCATTTTTTTTGTAATAATACCACTATTATCAGCAGCCTTCTTTATTTATTTTAAGAATTTTTCCAGCCACTATTGCCAATAAGAAAACACCCGCCGTAAGCAAGGCGCCCATTTTTGCAGCTCCCTGAAGTTCTAAATCCACAAAAGCTGCACCTGCCACAAACAGTGCAACTGTCAATCCCATTCCACCGATAAGACCAGCTACTACTACATCTTTCGCCTTCATGCCAGTTGGCAGTTTGAATCCTAACAAGATGGCAATCCAGGTAAACAATGAAATGCCTATTGTCTTTCCAGCTATTAAGGACACCAGTATGATTATTGTCAGATTGGACATACCGGCAAATTCCACGCCTGCATTTGTAAGACCAAAAAAGAATAATCCAAATTCAACAAAAGGTGCCACCTGCCGTTCAAAAGTGCTTAAACAACAACAACTGGCTGCATCATCTACTCCATGAGAGTCATCATGTTCAATGACCACGCCTAACCTTGGGAGAAATGGAACAATTGCAATCAAGGACAATGCAGGATGAAGGTGTGCGTTATACATGCCAAACCAGCTTAATGTTCCACAAAATAAAATATATGGCCAGTAAGAAGTGACGTTTCTTTTATTTAATCTATAGGCAATATACATAGCGAAAAGTACTAAAATCAACCACAATGGCTGCGTTGGGTTTATTGGGTCAGGATAAAAAATTGCAATGATTGCGAGCCCAATTCCATCATCTACAACTGCTAAAAGCAGTAAAAAACTTACTGCGGGATGGCTGGTTCCAAAAACCAGTCTTGCAAGTAGCCAGGCAAGTGCAATATCAGTGGCCGTGCAGATTCCCCATCCCTTGAGATATTCCGGGCTTCCTATCATTGCATTTAATATAAAAAAGATGGCTATTGGTCCAAGTACTCCCCCAGCTGTAGCCATAAGTGGAGTAACCGCCTTCTTTATAGGATTAAGTGCCCCACCTACTGATAAACTGTTTACAATTTCAACTCCTGCTATTGCAAAAAAGAACACCATAAAAATATCATTGATCAGCCAATGAAAATTCATATCAAAAATAATTGGCGTGTGTACAAAATGGTGATAACTCTCGGGGGATAAATTAGCCCATACTAAAGCAACAATAACACCCGCTATCAATGGAACCGAATAATCACGACAAAGTTTTATTACCATATCAAATTCCCCTTATACATTTTACTCTTTTAAAAAATCGCTTCAAAAAGCATTATATCATATATTCCCAAAGGTGCAAGCAAAAGTATACTGTATACAAAGATTGTTAAAAAAATATTTTTTATCGGAATATTTCCTCTTTCAGTAATTTCTCTAATCTACCCTTTTGATCTTGCCTTTTCATTTCATAACCATACTGATAAAAATCCAGCACATCAGCATCCTTGACAATCTCCTCCAAAGGGCTTCCTACTTCACCTTTTTTACTATGATTTCTTACTGCCGTTGAAATTTGATTGATTTCTTCTTCATTAAACAACTTAGTTTCTTTAAGAAATTCTCTGACAGGTGAGTACCCTGCCTCTGCATGTCCATCCTGTTTTCCAGTAATGATTCTGCCGTAGTCATGAACCGCACAGGCACACGCCCCAAGTATCGGGTCAACGCCTCTTTTTTCAGCGAGTAAATATCCCAGCTTTGCACAACTTGAAAGATGAACTCGCTCCCAATCGATACAATGGTCACGTTCCTGCACTATCTTTTCATACTTGTCAATTTCTTTTAAAAGCTCAATTTGCAGTCTTAAGATTTTTTTCATTTATGATAAGTCTCCCTTTTTATAATTTTAAAACTTCTGTAAATCTGTTCAAGCAAGAAAATTCTCATCATTTGATGTGGAAACGTCATTCTGGAAAATGAAAGTTTGAAATCTGCCCGTCTGCTGACCTCATCAGAAAGTCCAACTGATCCACCAATAATAAATGTCACATCACTTTTCCCTTCCATGCCCAAGGCTTCTATTTTCTCTGCAAGATCTTCCGAATCTAGCATATCTCCCTTTATTTCCAAGGTTATAACAAAGGTTTCTTTCTTTATTCTTTTAAGAATATTTTCGCCTTCCTCAAGTAAAGAATCTTCCTTTAATTCCTCAATGCTCAGATTGCAATATTTAGTAAGTCGTTTGCTGTATTCACCTACAGCATCAACCCAATATTTTTCTTTTAATTTGCCTATGCAAATAACCCTGATATTCATCATTGTCCCTTTTCCTACATTTTACAAATAATAGATTGGACTTATCTGATCTTTGAGAAGCATTTCAATGTTAACATTTTTGCCTATATAAAAGTCAGCTTCCTGTAATAGATTCTTTATTGTCTGCATTGCCATCTCAGGGAAATTGTTTTCTCTGCTCAAGTGAGCCAACAGAACCTGCCGGTTTTTGCCTTTACTGGAAATAAGTCTGCATAGAATACCGCCCGCATCTTCATTGGACAAATGGCCTTCAGCACCTAAAATCCTTTGTTTAATACTCCATGGATATCTGCACATTTTCAACATATTCACGTCATGATTTGATTCCAGCACTAAAATGTCAGCATCTATAATTTCTTCATATATTTCTTCTGTAATATGCCCTGTGTCAGTGACGATACTTATTTGGCTACCTTCGAAGTAAAAAGAAAATCCTACCGGTTCTATTGCATCATGAGAAATATTAAAGGGCTTGATCCTTATATCTCCTATATCAAAAATTTCCCCGGTTTTAAAAACCCTTTTTTTCTCTTCTGTAATTTTATGCGCTATTAAAGACCAGGTGTTTTCATTGGCATATGCCATAATGTTAGGTAATTTTTTTGTTATTGTATTTAGGCTTTTAATATGATCACTATGTTCATGTGTAACCAGGATTCCTTTAACATCTTCTAAAAGAGTTCCCGAAAGATTCAGCCCTTCTACAATCCTTTTTCCACTTATTCCGGCATCTATTAATAAAGCGGTTGTTCCGCTTTTAACCAGGTAACTGTTCCCGCTGCTCCCACTTGAAAAAGAGCAAAAGCTGATACTCATTCTGTTTTTCCTCTCTTATTGCTCATAAGCATAAATATGTTCATTTTTATTTTCATTATATATTATCTTCCATGCTGGCAGTGCTGTATCTTTAATTAATTCTTCGCCATCAAAACTGGAAGTATCAAGCCAATAGACAAGTTCAATACTATCTATCACAATATTTTCTTCCTGATTTTCAATTTGGCTCATAAAAATAACCAGCGCTTCTGATGCAGAAATTGTATTTTTCTTGCTTTTCCCCAGGCTTTTTGCCTCCAGCCAATAGCTATCTACAGATTTCAGTATGCCATTTTCGAAATATACGTATATATAGCTTTCTTCTATTAAAGTTCCTTCTATTTCGTTTTTATATTTTACAACAATTCCCTCTCCCTGCTTCTCTACGCCTTCAACCATCGCAAAATCATTTAAAAGATTATTATCCTCTAAAAACAAATTGGAAATTCTAATAAATTCTCCTTCTGTTTTAATACCTGTTTTCACGCGATATATTTTTTGTTGAATAGATTCATTTATTTTTTCCTTGTTGAATACTCTGTATTCTATATTGAGAACAGGCATTTTTCCATGTTTTTCAGGCACTTCTGTTGCCAAAGTGATGTTATTATTCGCCAAAACAGAAATCAGAACCTGATCTGATGCAGGTTCTGTTTGAACCGGGTCATTAAACCCAAACGTAAAAATGAGAAATACATTTGTTACTATTAAGGCTGCTATAAGTATTGTCTTCGCTTTTGTCCAATCCATTTTTTCTTCCTTAAATTTCTCAATCTGATATTTTATATCCCAACGGATTCGTTGTATATAAATCGAAATAGGCCTCCATACCATCAAAACCTACTATCCACGCCGCCTTTGCGGACCCTTTTGTCTGGGTTTCATCTCTGATAACTGCATACCCAGGTTCTACTAAAATGACTCTGTCTGCAATTTCTTCAAAGGTTCCTGCCATACCCATTTCATTTTTAAAATAGCTGAAATTTTCAGCAAGCATGTTTATTGCAGAATATACTTCCTTGTATACATCTTTTTTTTCTTCAACCATAATGTTGTTATATTCGGACAAATCACGATTAAAATAGGTTACCTGATTTTCTGTAATTTCAATGATTATTGGGTCTCTATCCTGATAATAAACTTTATAATCGTTAACTTCTAAACCAAAAGTAAATCTAAACCCTTTTTTCCCATTTGGATCCATTTCCACACTTTTTATATATGGCACGTATTTACTTCCATTGGACGCTTCAAAGGCACCATGTGTTCCTATGAAATTCAATGCCGTTTTCAATGATTCAAGATAACCCACTTCACTATTTGTTCCAGTGCTTTCTTCTTTATATTCAATCACACCATTTTTATTGACAATTAAAACCTTTTCTCCATATCCATACATGTAAATCACAGTACCATTTCCCTCTTCGATTTTCCTTATAAAATCAAAAGTTTTACCGAAATAAGACTGGGCGATCGTTGAAACTGAATCATTCTGTTTTGAGAATATTTCCCTGTTGTATTCAAAATCGTGCAAGTTGGTCTTCAATGTAATAGGGATAAAAGTTGTGTTGGTAACGCCACCGCCCAAATATTTTCCTATTGTATAATATATAGGGCTATCTTCTTCTATAAGAGCCCCAAGTAATTGCTCCAGACGCTTTGCGTCATTGGGTATAATGATTCTGTAATACTTCATTTTTTTGGCATCATAAATCAGCAGGCTTTCCTTACTGATTGTACCATATCCAAGTTCACTTATGGTTTCTATTGTATCAAATGAGGGGGCTGTTTTAAATCCATATGCGTAACAAAAATCACTTAAAGATAACTGATAATTAAATTTAGCCCTAATCGAAGAAATTTTCATCACCTTTTCATATTGTTCTTTTGTTATTTCCTCAACAATTAATGTACCCGACTGCATAAACTCATCCAATCCCATCACCATTTCGCTCCATTTATTTTTTTCTCCCAATTTATAGGAATCTTCCCCTAAAGAAATGATGATCTGGCTTGGAACAATGAGCTCTTTTATATCTAATGCTTGGTAGTTGTCCTGGTTATCTGATAATTTAAAATCTTCAAGTGACACATCTCCCCAAAAAAAATATAATAGTAGTATTGTTGAAATCATCAATACTACTAATAGAACACTTTTTATATTTTCGATAATATTTTTATCTATGGTCTTTTTCATAGCTATTTGCCTTTAATTTCCAAAGATTGATTTTAATAAATTCTGCAGAAACTGCGTTGCGCCCGACTGAGAGGAAATGAATATTTTGGCGTCTGTCGTCTCTACTACCTTCTCCCTCATCATTACTAGGCTTTCAGTTGAATAAATCACCTGACCATTTAGAAGTGTATCGACTCTAATTCGATAAGTTCCAGGGGTTACCTTTTCAAATCTTTTTGTGTAAAAGCTCAAGTAATTTTGCGAAACATAAGTGTCCGCGTCTTCTAATGGAATACTAACAAAAGTGGCTGCTGGTTTATCTGCTTCTCTTGCTTGTTCTGCTTTTTGTATTTCATCAATTGTTGTTGCATAATAATTATCATTAATTTTTTTCTTTTCTTCCGTTACTTTTATCCGAATAGTCTTTGGCTGAGTCACCTTGACAGAGATAAGTAGATTCGTGGAATATATTGTGCTACTTGCCGTTGGGTTTACAATTATAACAGCTGGATCTGACGCCGCAAAACTAAAGACAGTAGACAACAGCATCATCACTATTACTAAAACCGAAATCATATATTTTTTCATCTCTTACCTCCTTATCATTATATTATTTTTTTATTATACACTACTATTATTACAGGTATGTTACATTGACTTTAAAATACCTTTACAATTGCAGTTATTTTAATGCATAATTGTATTAGAAGAAAAGGAGAGTTACTGATGCAGATAGTGAACATATATACTGACGGGGCTTGCTCAGGCAATCAGAATGAAGAAAATACTGGAGGCTGGGGTGCTGTTCTGGAATACGGGAAGCATGAAAAAACTCTTTTTGGTGGAGAAAAAAACACAACAAACAATCGGATGGAAATGATGGCCTTCATTTATGCTTTAGAGGCTTTACAAAAAGAAGGTTTAACGATTAAAGTTTTTTCTGACAGTTCTTATCTGATGAATTGTTTCAGAGAAAAATGGTATGAAAAATGGTTGGTCAACAATTGGATGACTTCAAATAAAAGTCCAGTGGAAAACCGAGATCTTTG
>JBBRXC010000071.1:0-8454 GCA_038248745.1 Peptostreptococcales bacterium
ATACCGGCGAATCTTAGAAGAGCAAAGGGCTTTAGAAGAGCGTGTGAAACGGCACCTATGTTCATTCAAGACAACGAACTTATTGTGGGGCATCCATGCGGGAAGCCACGTGCAGGCGCTTTTTCACCTGACACAGCCTGGAGTTGGATGAAAGAAGAAATGGACGGAATTGGCACCAGGGCTCAAGATCCTTACTATATAAGCGACGAAGATAAAAAGATCATGCGAGAAGAACTTTTTCCATTTTGGGAGGGGAAGTCTCTTGCTGAAGCCTGCGAAACTGAAATGAGAAAAGAAGGGATTTGGGAGTATGCTGCAGAAGCCGCTATCACAGATTTAACGTATCATGTAACCAGTGGCGGTGGTGATTCTAGCCCAGGGTACGATATTCTTTTGTTTAAAAAAGGCATTCTTGGAATAAAAGCTGAAGCTGAAGAACATCTTGCAAATCTGGTGGGATCTTGGGCCAAAATAAACGAAAAAAACACTTTTTACCAAGCTTCCATTGAAATATGCGAAGGTATTTTGATTTATTCAAAACGTCTTTCAGATTATGCACTAGAACTTGCAAAAAAAGAAAGCAATCCTATAAGAAAAGCTGAACTAGAGAAAATTGCAGAAGTAAATGCAAGAGTACCCGCAAATCCTCCTGAAACATTCCAGGAGGCATTACAATCACTTTGGACGATACAGTCCTTATTTTTACTTGAAGAAAATCAATGCAGTACCTCTCTTGGGCGTATTGATCAATATATGCTGCCGTGTTATGAAAATGATATTAAAAGTGGAAATATTACAGAAAAGCAGGCCTTTGAGTTAATGGGTTGCTTTATGATAAAATGCTCGGAAATGATCTGGTATACGCCAGATGCTACTGCTAAATACTTTGCTGGCTATATGCCATTTATAAATATGTGTGTTGGCGGCTTAAAGCGTGAAGGCGGAGATGGTACCAATGATCTAACTTATTTGATTATGGAAACGGTAAGACAAGTCAAGATGTATCAACCAACTCTTGCCTGTCGTATACACAACCTTTCTCCTCAAAAGTATCTTGATAAAATTGTTGACCTCATTACAGTCGGCGGAGGTATGCCTGCCTGTCATTTTGATGATGCCCATATAAAAATGATGCTCGTCAAAGGATATAACTTTGAAGATGCTAGAGATTACAGCCTAATGGGTTGTGTAGAGCCTCAGAAAAGCGGAAGAGTGCACCAGTGGACAGCCGGAGGTTTTACACAGTGGCCTATTACGATAGATATGGCGATGAATGAAGGAGTCTTAAAAACTTATGGAGACAAACAATGGCTAGCCACTGGACATATCGATGAGTTTAAAACCTATGAAGATTTTGAAGGTGCAGTAAAAAAACAGCTTGATTACTTAATTGATATGAACTGCAAAGGTACAGTAATTATCGAAAAAATATTTAGAGATATAACCCCTACCCCATATATGTCTATTTTCATGGATGGTTGTATGGACAAGGGTCAAGATGTCATGGCAGGCGGTGCTGTCATGTATGAAGGCCCTGGTACTATATTTGCAGGTCTTGCAACTTATGTAGATAGTATGGCAGCCATTAAAAAATTAGTGTATGAAGATAAAAAATATACCCTTGCTCAGATGAAGGAAGCGATGGACGCAAACTGGGAAGGCTTTGAACCAATTCACCGGGATTGTTTAAATGCACCGAAGTATGGAAATGACGACGACTATGCAGATTTGATTGCGAAAGAAATTGTTGACTATACGGAACAAAAAATGAACTCCTATCAATCATTGTATGCAAGACAGATCCATGGCACCTTATCCCAATCCTTTAACACTCCCCTTGGGGGAATGGTTGGAGCGACACCTGATGGAAGAGTGGCCTATGCGCCCCTTTCAGATGCCATGAGTCCTTCACAAGGGGCAGATACAAAAGGGCCTACTGCTCTAATAAAATCAGTATCGAAGATCAATGTTGAATCTATGAGCTTAGGGATGGCTCATAACTTTAAAATTAGCAGGAGTTTCCTCGATGGGCCGGAAGGCAGAAATTCTATTATTGCACTATTAAGAACGGCCTCCTTGATGGGAAATGGCCAAATGCAGTTTAACTGTGTTGACAACGACACCCTAATAGATGCCCAGGCGCATCCTGAAAATCACAGAGATTTAATCGTGCGTGTAGCGGGATATTGTGCATTTTTCGTAGAACTTTGTCAAGAAGTACAAGATGAAATAATCAGCAGAACTGTGCTTGGTTAGTATTTCGAAAAAGTAAGGAGAAGAGTGAAAATGAAATTAAAAATTAACGAAGGATGTATCGGTTGTGGTTTATGCCAAGGAACATGTCCTACTATATTTTCCATCAATGACGATGGGATGGCTGAGATCAATAGGCAGCCGGAACAAAATGAAATTAGCAAAGTGAAAGAAGCTATAGGGATATGTCCTACTGGAATTATTGAATTTTCTAATTGGTAAGATAAATACCTGTAATAGCACCAAATAAAACCTAATTAAAATAGTGGTTCAGTTTTCGAGTTGAAATTCTCGAAAATTGGGCCACTATTTGTGTCTCTATGCTGTCTATCAGCTCCATCAGCCCCCTATCAACCCAATGTCAACCCATTGCCAAAAATGATTGAAAGGCACTGACTGAAATGGTATAATAAACGTGTCAAGAACTAGATTTTTCATAAAATCATATTAATTTATACCAATAAAAATCACACGAAGAAAATAGCTAATCCTAAGATTTAGCGAATAGGAGTAAATCATGAGCCCTCATAAATGCAAACAAAATGATGATATCTGCTCTTTCAGAGTCTTCAATGCGTTGTCTTTCGCAACGGATATATTTGAACGAAGAAAACCAGACCATGCGAAACGTGTAGCCTACACCGCCTTAAAGCTGGCAGAGAGTATGGGTATGTCAGAGTTAGATATGAACAGACTTTTCAATGCAGCAATTCTACACGACATAGGCATCGGTTATGCTAAGAATGACGCCTATCAAAATGATTTAATCTACGAAGAGGCCAATCATGTGCGAAAAGGGGCGGATATTGTAGATGGCTTCTTCCATGATAAAGATATTACGCAAGGTGTACTCTATCATCATGAAAATTATGACGGTACCGGATATATGGAAATGAAAGGTTCAGAAATTCCTGTTTTTGCAAAAATCATACGTCTTTCAGACTATTTAGCCCTAATTTTCGAACGCAAAAATACTTATGCAGAAGCGAGAAAAGAAAATAGAGACGCCATTATAAAGCAAAAGGGAATCCTTTTTGATCCTGATCTGGTAGATGCTTTTCTTAGTATGTCTTCCGGAGAAAGATTTTGGCTAGACTATAGGCACGAGAATTTTGACACGATACTTGAGAGAATAGTAGCTTATAATCAAACCAAACTAACGCTGGATGAACTGATAAAAATTGCCTTGATCTTTTCTAAAATGATTGACGATAAAAGCAAATTTACTGGCAAGCATTCAGAAAACATCGCTTTCTATATTCGTGAAACCGCTAAAATGAAAAATTATAGCGAAGAAATACAAAAAAGAGTTTATATCGCAGGTCTTCTTCATGATATTGGCAAGGTTTCTGTACTCAGTAGCATTTTGGATAAGCCAGGACCTTTGTCTCCTGAAGAAAGAAGTCACGTCAAGGCGCATCCCTATTATACCCGCTTGATCCTAGATCAGATACCAAACCTTGAGGATATCACTGAATGGGCCTCAAATCACCATGAATTTCTAGATGGGTCGGGTTATCCTGAGCCTTTAAAGGATGATCAGTTGGATTATTTTTCCAGAATTATAACCGTTATAGATATCTACGAAGCCCTAAACGAAAACAGGCCTTATCGAAAAGCTTATGGCCATGAAGAAGCTTGGAAGATCTTAAACGAGATGAGAGATAATCATATACTTTGCCCTATTGCCTGTGCCGATTTAAAAGTCGTGACAGATTCTGCTAATAGTGTGAAATAATCCCTATATAAAAAACCTTGTACGATTTTATCATACAAGGTTTATTTTTTTTAATTTACGAACTTTTTTTCTATCCTCGAGCTGCTGCTTTTTTTATGATAGCATTGTATGCCTTGATCCCTTTATCTAATGCAACCGAATACTTCGTTAAAGCGGCACTGTCAATATTTGTTGAAGACAAGAAACTGTCGCGAAGACCTTTTGTCATTTCAAGCTGGACACCTTTTCCTGACAGATTGCTATTAGCTATATTTTTTAGGCTTGTGCCGTCCAACCCTGAAGTGGCTGGCATAACGATAAATCCGGCAGCTGTTAAAGCCTTTTGAACCTGTTTGCCAAGAGCCGTATCCAGTCCCCCTAAATATGTGATTTTCTCTGTTCCACTGCAACCATGCAGGGATAGGGTCAACTTAGATTTTGCCACTAAATCTCTGGCTATCTTTTCATCAAAATTGGTTGATGTGATATGGAGTCTCATATTCCCCGACTTAAGAATCCCCAAAAATGAATAATAATTATAGGTTCCTAGATCAGCGGTGGCTTTCGCAAGCTGGGTTGTCCCTGCCTCAATGCCTCCTCCATGAATTGCTATAATAGCTACTGAAGATCCGTTGTCTTTGCTTTCAATATTATAATCCACGCCGTAAACCTCATTTGCACTTAATTCAGCAAAATTTGCATATGTATCACTTGTGGCATAAACAACGCTGCCAAATGACATCCCCAAAACAATTACAGCCATCATAAGAATCTGTATTGTTTTTTTTATTGACTTTAACATTGTCACGCCCTCCTTGACCTGGTTCATTTTATCTTAACAATAAAAAAACCTATCCACCAAACCGGATAGGTATATCTATCGTATTCCGGTATCTGGCTGGCATAATATCCTAAGATACCTTAGCCCCTTTAGCTTTGCGCCGCCATCTTTCGAAGACTTTGCCTTTTTGCACTTTTATCGTAGTCTTATTTTTGCCATTTGTCAATATTTATTTGACCATTTGTCACCATTTATTTTTAGGGTTTTGAGGATTTATTTTGAAGACCAAGATCCCCCTCGTCTCTGATCTGCTCCCCCGAGAATAATCCCTGTCGAGCCTTCGTAGTAAAGGCAGTTTACAGCGCCAAAATTTAGAACAGATGGATCATGGATCGTGGTAATACCATTGGTCTTAAGATCGGCCACCAGTTTATCGGATAAGGTTGCTTCATAAAACAGTATATCCCCACGTACATAGAATCTCGGTGCATCGATGGCTGCTTGAGGCTCTTGACCGTTTTTAAGAATATTGATCAATATCTGGGTTAAAAAAGCAGGTATCCTGTTTCCGCCTGGGGTACCAATGCCAAGAATTGGGTGCCCATCCAACGCAATAATAGTAGGGCTCATGTAACTACGTGGCCGTTTCCCAGCTTCCAATTGATTAATGCTCCCAGGAGTCTGGCTGAAGTTCTTTAAATGATTATTTAGAAAAAACCCACCTGTGTAGGTGCCCGAGCCAAACAATGAAGATAGCGAGTTGGTGCAAGAAACCATCATACCATTTTTATCAATGACGACAAAATGGGTGGTATCTTCATTATCAGAGGATATATAAGATTGATTTTTATTAAGACCAAGTACCATCTGATTAATAAATTCAGGGCTGATAAGTTTAGCGTTGTCAATTACAAAAAAATCCGGATCCCCTATTGTCTTAAGCCTTTTGTAATAGGTGGTATTTATAATGCGGTTCATTGTGTACAAGCTTTCAGCATCCGTTTTCAGATTTTCAATTTTCAACTGATCAGCCATCATTAGAATTTGAATCAGGGTAACACCGCCGAATGGAGGTGGCGCAGAGACAATGTCATATTTACCATATTTGGCTGTCACCGGCTCACTTCTCGTAACTGTGTACTCAGATAGGTCAGATAGAGCTAGCCCTTTTGTGGAGGCTACAATCGCTTGCGCAATTTCGCCTTTGTAAAATGCAGAGGATCCTTCGGTTTGGATTTGCCTTAAAGTTAGAGCAAGTTCCGGTTGTTTCAGAAGCATACCTTCTCCAGGGAGTGCGCCGTAATTGTAATAAACTGAGGATTTGGAGGTTAACAGCTTTTTCTTAGAATACGCGATGATCTTATCCAGTGTGGCATTCACTCGAAAACCATCCTCCGCAAATTTAATGGAAGGTTCTATTAATTTGTCTATGGCAACCGAGCCAAGTTCATGATGGATCTGCTCCATCGCAAGAACGAACCCAGGAATGGCTACATATCCTTGGGTCACTTCTCCGCTAGCGGGGGAAATTCCCTGATAATCATAAAAAATTGGCGGTTCCGAATCATTTGGATAAATCAGCATTGCACCACCACCACCGATCCCCGATCCATAAGGCTGTACAACACCAAGCGCATAGGCGACCGCAATGGCTGCGTCTACTGCATTACCCCCATCTTCTAAAACCTTCATACCTACCGCAACTGCGAGAGGGCTTTCGGCACTGACACCATAATGGACCGGACGATCCTTGTTAGGGTCTCCCCCATTGTCAGGGCCTATTCCAATAGTAGGATCTATTCCATTATTCGGAGTAAGGCGTTCATTCATTCCGACCCAACTGAAAAAAATCACGAAAAACGTGAAAAAAAGCGTGATAAGTCCTATAAGTTTTTTGCGGCGGGTAATGCTTTTCATGAGAATACTCCTCCGAGAGTTAAAGGTATGAGTTAGCGCATATAATATATCATGCCAATGATGGTCAGGATCAAGGCAATTAGGACATGCTTATCCGTTTTCTTTTTATAGTGCTTGACAAAAATCAGATATTTTTCTTTGAAATTGAGGGATTTATTCATGGGTAACTCCTAACATAATAAGGCCTGCAATCAATAAAATAAGTGGTAGGTCATAATTCCGCCGTAAGTCATTAAAGTCAAAAGTGTGGTGCTGCTTAGTGTGGGAACGACGCCTTGCTTTTGAATCGTATTCGCGATAAGGCCCGGAATGATAACGCCGAGGGCACTAAGTTCAGTCATGCCTGAGGGTAGCTGCGGGAAAAAATAATATAGCGTGATTTTCACTATAATTGCCATCAGAATCATCGCTGAAAATTTCCTCTTGCCATAAAGAATGGTAACCTTGCCGATGCCAAAGATAACAATCAAGTAAGTGATCAAACTTACGAGAAAAATTACCAAAATATATAAGGGTTGATGGATTACTAAAGCCAAATAGCCGGGCACGACAATCCCTGCCGGAAGTATCCCCGTAAATTCAACAAATAAAAGACTAAGTAACGTCCCAAAAATTAATGCTATATATATATCTGAAATAACCATATGCCCTCCTTCAGCCTGTTCTAAATATTATTTTGTCACCGAGTCCATCAGTTTAAGTGCATAACTTGTGAGTAAATCGATAAATTCTTCACCCGAGCCATGAATATTACCGATACAAAATATGACTCTATTTGCAAGTTGACTTTCGAGTTCCTGGAAGGCTTTTTCAGTAGGCAATCCCTCAAAATTCATATATTTTTTTGCTTTGATTTGACCTTTTCCAAATGCTTCTGTAATAGGCTTGGTGATTTGACCAAGTACAAGCAAGATGCCAATATCGATATTGGGTAAAACATCACTTGCATACTGAAGTGTTCTATCTACCCGATCAGCTCTGCAATTAAGAACGACGATTGGCTCCTTGACAGGATAACCAATGGTTGAAATATGTTTCCAAATCATTAGGGTCGAACTGGGATCGTTGGCCGCAAACGCATTGACGAAATAAGCAGGACGATCTTCACCAATCGATAAAATTTGAAGAGCACCAGGATCAGGTCTGGCCTTTAATATCCCAGCAAGTGCTGTACTTTTATCTATCTTTAATGCTTCTGCAACTGCCAGCGCAAGAGAGACATTTTCAGGGAAAATGATATAACTAAACTTATTCAAATAATTATCTGAAGGAACATTTGACTCATAAGCGATAATCGTTTTTGTACCGCGTTCTAGGGCTTTTTCTGTGAAATAATCATTATAATCGCCATCGGATATAATCAGATGCCCATTATACGGAATTGTTGCGAGAAAGGATTCAGCTATATTGTCCAACGTGGGTCCGCAAAGGTCCATATGATCTTCTCGAACATTGACAATAACGCCAATGGTTGCTTTTGCCAACTGATTTTGAAAGGTTATTTGATAATCCGGCGTTACGGCCATGCATTCAGTGACAAAAGCTTCTGCTTTTAAGTCTACTGCTTCAGCGACCACGCCTCTTTGCTCTATAATATTCGGACCTAAAGGGCCTCGAACGAGAGGCCTTTCTTCTTCTTTGAACCAGTAAAGGACGCGGGCACTCGTTCCGGTGGTTTTGCCGACGACTTTATACCCGGCTTCGGCGAGCATACTGGTGATCAGTCTAGTCACAGTGGACTTGCCCCGGGTTCCGTTGATATTAATTCTAATTGATAGTTTCCTTA
>JBBRXC010000072.1:0-7995 GCA_038248745.1 Peptostreptococcales bacterium
AAAAGCTTAATTTCACTCTCTCTGATTTTTCATTATTTGCTTCATCTTCTTGCAAAAGATTTTTTACAAGGTTTTCAACTTCTTGATCATAGCCTTTACTTTCCTTATCTGTTGAGTCTTCAAATAGTCTTGCTTCTAAGAGTTGTCTTTCTACCGCTTCACTGTGATTCAGTTCTCTCTCAATCCCACCAAATCGATTCCCTACAATATCTTTAGGCATTTCCGGTTTAACATTTGACAGCACCTTTATATGATTCGTCAAGTTATATTTTCGTTCCCCTAATAAGGGAAGAGAAGCATCATAAAAACTAATTGCTTTTAAATCCGGTGTTACCAGCCGTATCACTTGATCAGATAATTCTAGGGCTGACCGTGTTAACAGATCATGATGGAAATAACTACTGCAATCAACAATAATATGATCTGCCAGATGTTTTAAGAGAATAAAGAAGTCTACTGTCCGTTCTTTTCCATAGTCTGCGTAGGTTCGAATATTCTCTCCATGAAGATAACTTAATAGACATAAGTTTTGATCTTTTTCTACAGGTATACATCTTTTTAAAATGCTTTCCTGGCTTATTTGAATGGATGCCAGCAGCTCACCTAGAGATTCTGCTTTAATATCCGTAAAAGGAAGAACCGTGTGAATGACTGGAGCATAGGGATCTGTCATGACCAAGATGACACTCTTTTTTCTTTTTGTCAGTGCTTTTGCTAATTTGATGCTCAGCGTTGTTTTTCCGCTGTTAGGGTTCCCCCAGATTGCAATGATCTTATTACTATTCATAAATTTTTACCTCCGATTCTGCTTCATCTTTTCCATCAGTCTTACCTTGTATACCATTTGAATTCTCTTGAACTTCTTGCGCTTCTTGAGATTCTTCACTTATTTCAGTTAATATTTCATCTTGGGCTTCAAGGAATTTAACAGCATTTTCTTTACTACCTCGATAAACAAAAACAACATGAATCTTACCCTTTGCTTCCATCTCAGCAAGGAGTTTAGCTTGTTCAACAGAACCTTTCAAGGTAACTGTAGATGGTAATTCTTTGTCCTTCTCAATTGATTCTTGATTGATATCATATTCATCTGTATCAAGTCCCGTCCCTGCTGTAACTGCTAAAACTTCTACATATTGAAGTTCATCAGGACTAACGGTTTCTCTAAGATCACCAAAGTCAGAAGCTAAAACAGTTACAATATCTCCTGGTTCTAGTTTGCCGGATAGACCTGTTGCAAAGCTTTTGATACTCACAGATATCGCTCTTTCTTTTCCATTAAAATCTGTCAAATATTCATAGTTCGCTAAAGGCTCATCTGAAACCTTTGAGTTTAAAACATAATCTCCTGCATGTAATTCTGTTAGGGCATATTTGCCTACAATATTTTCTTCTTGCTTTAAAACAGAATCAGGTAAGTTGTAACCGCCAATTTCAACCGTCTCAACCATCTTCGATGTAATTTGTTCACCCTTTTGAATATTCTCACTCACTCTAATGATCGATATTTTCTCAGAAATCGCCTGATTAAATAACGGAGTTAATCCAAAACAAATAATAAGAGATAGCACAATACTGACTATCCCTAAAACCGTCCTGTTACGTAATATTTTTTTCATTGATTGTATGCCTCCTAATTTCTTTTTAAAAACTAAATATGATCTGAGCTATTAAGCAGCCTGTTCCTAGATAGGGTGCCAGTGGAATGCTTTTATCTATGCTTTTATTGATAATAGCTCCATAGCTTGAATGAATGACGATTGCCAACAAAAGACCGATAATACTCCCTAAGTATCCTGCTCTTAGACCTAAATAAAAACTACATGCACCCATCAGCTTAATATCGCCTCCACCCATGCTGTTTTCCCTTATTAACGCCATAATGAAATAGGGCAAGGGAACAAACAACAGTCCTAAAAGTGATGACATTGGTTCCATGCCAATTACTCCAATGAGAATAATCATTATGGGAATATAATCAGGAATTGTTCTCGTTTTAATATCCGTTATAGCTGCCTGTAATAAAAGCAGGATGAAAACCACTGATTTTAAGCTGCTCATCTGATTATTAATACTCAAAAATAGTGCCACTACTAAGCCAACTGTAAAGAAACACACCTTAACCCATTTCATAATCTTCATCCTCAATTTGACACAGGTTCTCAGATTCTTTTGCTAACTTCAAAAGGCTGCTAATAACTATCTGCTCAACATTTGCTAATTCCTCAGTTGCTATGTTTTTCAGATTTGAATCTTTATAAACCTTCTCTAAAATATTCTCTACGGCAATGAACTGTTCTAACTTTCTATCACTAAATTCAAAGCTATCATCGTAGCGAAACAGACTGTAAATTTGCATTTTCACTGTCATTTCTGTAATCATTTTAGGCATATCATAGGGTGGTCTTTGTTTGAAATCTAAAATAAACTGTTGATATTCCCCTTGGACTTTCTCATGAACAATACTTCTTAAATAGTCATGATACAGATTTGTTATATATGCCTTAATAAAACTATTGCCTTCAACGTCTTTTCTTAAAAAGCCAGAATCTACATAGAAATCATACATTCTTTCAAGGGGGGTATCCTGATGTATCATTACATTGACTATATGGTCTGGCACCTGCTCTGTAGTAAACCAATTTCTAATGGCATAATGTATACTTTCGGCTGTCATATAATTTTCACCTGAGCATAAATCATAATTACCTTTAGCTATTACCACTAGTTCTTCATCCATCTTTAATAAGATCTTTTCTTTAATAAATAACTCCATTTATTTCACATCCATTCGTCTTGATATTTATAGGGATAAACCTTTTGTGACCTGGCAAATCGAATCATAAAACCAACCTGATCCACAACAGAGACGTTTGTATGATCTTTTGTGAGCATCATGACACTTCCTGCAATAGCAACCATTATTGTAACGATACTCACCACCGTATTTCTAAAGATCAAGAAATATAGAATATCTAATATTCCAACCACAAACGTTACAAGAATGGTCTTAAACAATTCTTCCTTACCATAGCCATCAAAGATTTCAACCCTTGTTTTTAGTCCTTGTGGAATGTATAACGGGTTCTTTTTTCGTTCTTCCATAAAACACCTCCATCACATGTAGTAACCCATAATCAAATCTTTAACTTGCCAAATACTTTCTGCTAAGATATAAAAAGTCACTGTATTTTTCATTCTCTTTTTATAACTGGCACTTTGTTCTTCATCTATCCCAATCTGAATAAAGCAGTGAACAACACGTAAAACTGCTCCTACTCGTATTAAAAGGATGAAGGCATCCGCCATTTCTTTTAATAAATCCACTGCTTCACCATCCTTTTATTTTGTAAATACTGTTTTTCCCATTTGATAGATCCGTGCTGTAGAATAAATACGGTTCATCATGCCACCACCACCTTGACCACCTGATACGATAAGAAATTCTTGTAAGAATTTTGGTGTTCTTAGGGCTAAAAGCAAGGCTGCAACACCCCAAAAAACATGGGCATTGAGCATTAATGAAACACCTAGCTTCGCTAATACAATCTGTACCAAAACAGCTGTCGTACTCTGAAAGAACTTTTGAATATAAGTTCTAAAGATACCATTGTCTTGATCCATCAAACCTACACAAGCCAGTGGAAGACCAATTCTAAGGATTAGGATTTCAAGGCCTCTCGTGAGAAACTGAACATACAGCATAAAAAAGCAGATAAAAAAGATGATGGAAACAATGCCCGTGAAAATACCGGCGCTGGTAATACCGGTAATAACTGAACTAAAATCTGTAACCATATCCTTTGATAAGGTTGTAATTAGTTCATTGCTTAGGTCTTCAATAATTTCAGCAAGCCATCCATAGAGTGTAGGAAAACTAATGGCTATGGCAAGAGCTTTAAAAAATCCGGTTAGTAGCATAATAGGTTCGATCTCAGCGTCTCCTTCGGTCCATAATATATATCTTTCAAATCCCTTTTTTAGAAATTTAAGGACAATGAGCGAAACGCCAAAGGAAAAGAAAATATCATATATACCGCTTATACCACTGGTTCCAAGTAGCGTATCCATATACAATTCTGCATGAAGGGCAATAGGAACAAGACCATCTAAAAGGGTATTGACGTATACCAAACAGCCTGACAAAATGGCTCCAATAAGTAACATAATGACATATTCCATTGCTGTACACCTCCTTTTTTAAAATTGCGGTCTGGGGCAACTAAGCCCCATGCCACAAATTTTTCAATTCCGCTCCGCTTAGCCAGCATAATCAAAAATATCCATAATCCTCTCTTGTAGCAATGGAAGGATAATATTTGAAAACAACGCATATAGACCAGCCAAAAGCAAAGCGCCTAAAACAATTGACAGCAAAATAGATACAACCTGGTCCAGGGCCCCTTGACCACTATTTTCTTGAAGAATTATCCTTCCCTTAACCATAACTTTAACCAATTCCATGTGTGCTTTGTTCATTAACTTCCTCATTTTATTACCTCCGTATAATTTGAATTTTTATTATTAATCCGGCTTATGCCGATGATTAAATATAGTAACCAATAATTAGATTAAGCGTTGCTGAAGCAAGGACTGCTCCAATAACTGAAACAATAACCGTCACAACACGGTTATTCCATTTTTTCTGATCAATTTCATCTGCTGCACTTCTTCTAATAAAAAAGTAAATAATCAGCAGAATACCTACAATAGGGGCCAAGATCATCAACCAAGTTGTCATATCTTTAATTAAATTTTCTGTCCCTTTCACCAATTGGCTATCTTTGACCGTCTCCGCCATAACGGGTACAGATGACATCACCATCACAAATAATGATCCAATGACTGTTTTCACTAGATTTGTCGCTTTAACTTTTAGTGATTTAATCTTCATTTTTTTCACCGCCTTTCATATTTCTCTTATAAACAAAATCGGGTTTTTCTTCTTGGGTGTAATACTCCCAAATATTCCATGTATCAATGACATTCGTGGACTTTCTTTTTTTTCTCATATTTTCTCTAATTTCACGCACCTTTCTATTGTGTTCTTTGTCTCCAAGACCAAAAAGTTCATTAAAAAACCACTTCGAAAGATCCGGAAGTTGCATTATTGCCGGGTGATTTCTCGAAGTGATTAATATAAAGGGTCTATTGACTCGTCTAATTTCATCCACGGCAAGTAACGCTCGATGGGTTAGATTAACACTATGGGAACTAGAAGGATTAGAATACTTGCCATGGGATGAACTTAATGAATAGGTAGAAACCGTATAATTTCCGAGTTTCTTTGACATTTCATCCAAAGTCCCTAAATCATCTGCTTGGAGATACATCCATGTTTCACAGTTAGATTTAATGGTTCCTGCCGTTTCCTTTCCATACTTTTCATCCAGTTGCATAAAGCTTTGCAAAAAGAGATTGAACCTGATACCTCTACCACCTCCAACAGTTAGTTTGTTGGCAAAGTCAGGAATTTTTACGAAATTCCCAAATTCTTCAAGAATAAAATTAACTCTTCTTTTTAACCGTCCCCCTCTCTCATCTGCATTCTTAACAAGTTGCATATAGCATTGATTGACAAAGAGACTGGCTAAACTGTAGTAGGTAGTCTTTTCATCTGGGAGGACAATAAATAGAGCTTGTTTATCTGTCCCCATCTTTTTCATGTCAAAGTCACTGAACTCAGACATAGAATGAATTAATGGATTTGTAAAAAGTCTTAATGTCGTCAGTGCTGAAGTATAAAATGACCCTCTTGTTTTTGAAGGTGCGACCTCACTAATGGCTAACAATGCTTTTGCCGGATGATTTGCCGGCATATTTTTCATATATTTAATAATGGGCATAGAACCATCCACCGCTTTACACATTTCACTGATAAAAAAATACACATTGCTCATATTCTGATACTTTCTATCTTTGCCATTTCGATTATCATAGACAACTGCCATAATAGCACTGGCTATGATACTGGCCTCCCCATTGGTCCAAATCTTTTCGTTATGGCTATTTTCCGGAACAAGCGCTGCTGTTAAATCCCAGGTTGCATCGATTGCTTTAGGAATATTATCATCATCAACAGCATCAATTACTGGTTGAAGAAAGTTATATCGATCACTTTTTAGGGGATTTTTAAAGTCAACACAGATCACTTCATAGCCCAGCTCTTCCAGATAAGGGTAAGTGTAGGTGAAGATTTCACCTTTTGGATCACTGATGATCAAAGATTCTCCTGAAAGACCGAGAAGACCCACAGATTGAAGGACAACAGACCTTGTTTTTCCTGAACGGGTTGCTCCAATACAAAGGCTATGGGTATCTTCATCAATATAAAAAATCTTTTCCATATCTCCTTCTTTATGATATCCGATTACAATTCCACCACTTTCTAACTGTGGTACTTCTCTTTCTGATTCTTTTTCCACTTTTGAGTTATCTTCTTTTTCTTCATTAGCCTTCATCCTTTCAATTAATAATTTCAGTTCATTTTTCTTTAGTTTCAAACATTTAAAGCCTTTATTTTTTTCTTCTTCTGAAAGCCACCTGGCAGAACCAAATTGCATTTGACCCGCTCTAACAGGTGTTGAAATATCCGGTGTTATAACGACTAAATCTGACTGATAGGGTTTCATATTTGCTAGATAAAAGTAAATAGAACAGAGAAGCACAAAACCCTGTAAATACAGAAATAGCGACAAATGTTGACCACTTGTCGCCATGCTTTCAAAGCAAGATTTCATAGGAATGAAAGATAGTACATCCATCTTCTTTAACAATAAAAAATGCAGGTTTGTGGAAAAATAAATATTCATCCATAAACCTACAAGAAATATAAGCGCTGAAATCATCAGCTTCAGTTGTTTATACTTCATCTGTCACCTCACAGTTCCAAACCATCATCTGATACCAATTCCAAGTCTTCTAGTTTTTCATGACGTAAAATCTCAGGTACAATCAATTCAATCTGTTCTAGAACAGAACCAATTGCTTTTTCGTCTTTAAAATCAAGATTGCCATTAAGTCCTACATAATTAACTAAACTGGAATGAATCAATTTAAGGTCTGTTTCACCAAATAAGCGATTGCTATTAATAAGCCCTGCTCGCTTTACAAAATCTTCTTTAGCTGATTCTAAGTCGATAAAATAATGTCCTAATGTAACCGATTCCTCATCATAGGTATAACGCCAAGTCACAAATTCATAACCCTCTTGCTTATTTCCCATCGCAAGAATATGTCCATCATGTTCTAATATTTTTCGATAACCCTCTCTTAAACCTTCTGCTTGTAAGGGTTTTAATTGATTATATAGTTCCAATAATTTTTTCATCACTTCTACCTTCTTTCTTTTTGATTTTTACATACTGTTTTCACTTTCTTTGTCCCAATTAAATCCTTTTCCTTTTTTCATTTCTGCCCTTTCATCTTTCAGGGCTTGTCCTTCTAATGTTGTCATCGGAAAGCTCTTTCCTGTATCAATATGATCATCTGTTTTAACTAATTGAACTGCCGATAAAAGGATTTCCATTTTGCTTTTGGCAATCTTTGAATCTATTCTTTGACTATTCAGTTCAAACGCCTTTAACAATGCGTCTTTAGTAAATTGCTCCGGTGGGTATAGTTTTCTGTTTCTGCATTTCTTATCATCGGAATTAGTAAAAGTAATATACTTTCTTGTATCGCTCCAATCCACCTGATAACCTAATGACTTCATATCCGAAATAAATTCCTCCTTACTTCTGGCAATCCATTTCACTTTTTTCACTGCTAAATACAGTTCATATTTCCAGCTATGACCTTTTTCTTTTGAGCGATATTCACCTCGATTAACATGACTCCCTTGTTTACCTTGAGTGATAATCAATCCGTATTGGTTACAGATTTCATCAGAATAGTCTTTCATCATTTGCAGCTGCTCCGCACCTTGTTTCCATTTGCGTCCCGTCTCTTGATTGACCGTATTTAGAACAAAATGCGTATGAAGATGATCTCTAT
>JBBRXC010000073.1:0-7988 GCA_038248745.1 Peptostreptococcales bacterium
GAGAACTTAACCGACAAAATCAATAGAGATGAAATGGAAAAAATCAAACAAAAAGAAATGCAAAACGATTATATTGAGAAGAAGAAAGATAAATATGGGATTGATAATGTTGAAGACATAAATACGCTGTTAAAAGAGCGAGCGGTGAAAGAAGAGGCTAATTTCAAAAAATGGCAGACAATTGGAGACATCAATGCAGTTGGAGAGGTCGGAGCAACTGTAGTGGGTGCAGTGGCAGATGCTGGTATAGACGGACTTTCCACAGTTACGCCAGGAGGATCTTATATCAAAGCGGGTTATAAGGTGGCTAAAGGCGTCGCTGGAACCGTGGCAGATAAAGGGTTGAAAGATGGAAGAACCATAATCGGAGCTATCGTAGAAGGGGGCATTAAAGGTGGGGCTGACGCAGCAACAGACTTCATAAAGCCTAGTAACCCTTATGGGAAATTTATAGCGAAAGCGGTTACAACTGTTGCTGGAGAATCTGGCGGATCTGCTGCTGGCGCGGCTATAAGAGGCGGAGATGAAGAATGGGCGAAGGCTGGGGCACAAGGAGCCATAGATGGGATCTTTAAAGTAGGAGTTGGCGCGGTTACAGACGGTATCGTAGGCGACGCACCAGATGTAACCATCCCAAGCGGCGCTTTGAAAATTTTACCAACCATGAAAAATGTTATTATCAATAAGCCTTCCTTGCAAAAGATAGGCAGCAGCCTGACAGATGAATTTGTTGTAAAGCCGGTAATTTCAGCACCAATAAAAACGGCAATTGGTGATTCAATGCAGAGTAAAAAGTAAGGGGGAGTATGAATGAAACTGACAAAAAGAGAAATTGTCTTTCTGGCCCAGGAATTTCCTGAAGCGAATGATTTAAGTTTGTTCGCTAATATAAAAATGGATTTAGATGGAACGGAGAAAAAAAGCCTGGAAGAAAAGGGCGTATTAAAAGCAGACAAAGTAACAGATGAATGGAGAGATGTCTTTGAAATTCTGAGAATCCCAGAAGTATGTTCGAGAGTTGTTTTAAAAGACAATGGAATACTGATAGAAAAATATGCCTATAAATCCAATGGGAAAATCGTGCTGGTTGAAAATGATCAGGAGGAAATGATTGTAAGTTTAGCAGAGAATTTTGATAAAACCATACTTGAACTGGCCGAATTTACAGGTATGTCAAATGTTAGATCATCTGCTGTAGAAGTGTTGCTGCCAATAGAGGAAGTTCTTGTACTTCTTGGTATTACGGATATTTACAGAAACAATACCATCCGTGGATTTTTAGGAGATGAAATAAAGAAGACGATTTCAGTGGCGGATGTTCAAACGCAACTGGAGGTGCCTGCCAAGAACAGCCTGTTAAAGATGTTGGTCAACAATTATAACCTTGTCGTGCCCGCAAAAGATAACGTAGAAAACCTTCTAAAAAAAATGATGGAGGAAAAAATTGTTGATCTTCAGGATGGGGTTGTTTTGGCAACCGAATTTCAAGCATTTGCAACTAGTGTTCTAATTCCTCAAACAATTGTTATTCTGGAAGCGTTTCAGATTGACGAAAAAGGAGAGGTTATTACGGCAGGTGCTTTATGCGTAAGCTCAGGGATCAAGGATGCGATCTCCTTTATTTTCGCAGGAGACGAAATAGAAGTGGCTTCGATCACAGGGAGCTATCTGTTGCAAATAATTGAAAACTTTTTAAGTTGTCCAGATTTAAAATAAACCCCACTTGAAACCAAAGAACTGGATATTAAAAAAAAGAAAAATAGGTAGCAAAAACCCTTAAAAGTCGTTCTAAACACTTATTTATAAGGGTTTTTGCTTTATACCAAATCAAGAGAAGAAAGGAGCAGAAATGGAATCTAATTTGTTAATGGGTGGCATGAAGGAACTCGGTGCTCTCAAAGGAAAGGTGATAGAATTAAACAACTGTATTGAAGAAAAAGAGACGCTAGAAGAGTTAGAGAACGAGCTGGAGAAGAGCATAGAAAAGAATGAGAATGAAATTTCAGATGAAATCACTAAAGTCACACGTCAAAGAAGGGCACAGATGGAAGACACGTTTGATGAACAGATCAACATTGTAAACGAAAAATTAAAGAAAGTACAATCAAGAAAAGAAAAGACGAAAAAAAGTGCAATAAATGACCGTATTGATAAGCAAACGGCTGATTATAAAAGTGAAGAAGAAGAGCTTAAGATAGAAGGCAAGGCAATTCTTAAAGAGGAGTATATTCCATATATATATAATAATCGTCTGTTTTTTGCACTTTATCTTCCCAAAGGAGTCGTTGATTATGGAATTATTTTGCTGTCACTCATCATTGTGTTACTGGCTATTCCCTTTGGCGCGTATTATGGACTTTTTAACGGGATGTCCGCCATTTATTTAGCCTTGTGCTATATTTGTTCCATTGCCATATTTGGGGGGATTTACCTGGTTTTGGGCAAAACAAAAAACAAGCATAGGGAAGCACTCGATCGAGTTCGTGGGATTCGCAAAAAGATTCAGGAAAGCATAAGACAACAACGTAGGATTAAACGGAAAATTAGAAATGATAAAGATGAAAGTAGCTATAGTTTGGATGAATTCGATACTGAGATTGAAAACCTTCAACTCTCAATCACTGAAATAATTGAACAAAAGAAAATAGCACTACTTGATTTTGATTACGTAACAAGCCCGAGTCTGAAAGATGAAATCATTTCAAGTCATGATGCTGCGTTGAGTAGCTTGAAAGGGGAATATCATAAAGTTTATGAACAAAATAAGGAAAAGTTAGAACGATTGAACAAGCTTTCATTGAGCATGTCGGTAGAATATGAAGGGTATCTTGGCAAAGACAATTTAACGGTGGAGAAAATTGAGCAGATGGAAGAAACAATGAAGAATGGCAATGCCAAGACCATATCAGAAGCGATTGCCGCGGTATCACAAAGGGAGTAAAATAATGAATACATTAAAAAATTACTGGTAAAGAAGGGAGAAAACCATGAAAAAAATATTTGCTTGTTTGCTAATTGTATTGTTAGTTGTTGCGGTTTCAGCTTGTGGCAACGAAGAAATCCCATCGACGAGTACGGCTGTAGAAAAAATAGTATTCGTTAAGATGGTAAATAGTAGCGGAGAAAGCATTCCACTAGATTGCTCCTGTGATTGGAATGAGGATTATCTAAGTGGCTCCTATTATCTTGACATAACAGATTACAAAATAGCTCAGGGAGAAGATGCAAGACCTACAAAGTATGATGCCTCTCAGTTAAGCGGTTTCGAGGATTTAGGAGATGGAAAATTTAAAGGTTCGATAATTGGTATAGCGGCGCCAATAACCGAGGACGACATTGCCCTTGATTCTAGTAGTTCTATGATTACTGTTGCAGATCTTGTTGGTTTTGAGGCAAGTTATGGAGATATGGTTCTACTCAAATGGAATGGTTCGGGTTTTGATGTAGAGGTTGTTGTAGGGAATGGTTCAGAATTTGATCAAGAGTATATTGATTGAAGGAGGTATTGGTATGGACAAAGAAAAAAAGCCTCTTTCATTGGAAAAGTATGAGGAAATACTTGGAATATTGAAGGCTCGTTTTGAGAATAATATGCTTCGCCACAAAGGGATTAGTTGGGAGCATGTACAAAGAAAGATAATAGCTAATAATGAAAAACGCAGCGCATTATACGAAATGGAAGTAACTGGCGGTGAGCCTGATGTGATTCTTTATGATAATAACACTAACGAATATACTTTTATTGATTGTTCAGCGGAAAGCCCAAAAGGACGCCGGAGCCTTTGTTATGATCGTGAAGCATTTGATGGAAGAAAAGAAAATAAACCGAAAAACAGCGCAACTGATATGGCATTTGAGATGGGTGTTGAGATTTTAACAGAAGAACAATATCGAGAGTTACAGAAATTTGGGGGATTCGACACAAAAACATCAAGTTGGGTAAAAACACCTGATAAAATACGAAAACTTGGTGGAGCTATCTTTTGCGACCGTCGTTACGACACGGTCTTTGTATATCATAATGGTGCAGAGTCTTATTACAGCGCCAGAGGTTTTCGTTGCTCGGTAAAGGTCTAAAACTGTTCTTTGACTTAACAAAATTACGAAACTTTTATTAAGACAAATCAAAACCCAAGATATATAATTATAGTTGTAATATAGTCCCATTAAGATCTAAGTTGAATCACTTGTAGTTAATACGAAACGATATTGGGTACTAGAACATTATATAACAAATATAATATTGAACTATTGAAATCGGTGTAAAAGGAGAAAATATGTACAATTTATTGATTGGCGGCGCTGCCGGACAAGGAATAGATACAACGGCAGCTATACTGGAGAAACTATTAAAGAGATTTGGGTACAGTGTTTTTACATACAGGGATTTTATGTCGAGAATACGGGGTGGACACAATTTCATCATCATACGTTTCGGGTCGGAGGAAGTCCTATCGCATAGCTATGATCTTGATGGGATCATCGCGCTAAATGAAGAGACGATCAGTGTGCACGGGCATGAACTTAAAGAGGACGGGTTCATATTATGCGATAGCAGCGTAAATACAGACGATAAACGTGCAATAAAAGTGCCTATGGATGATATGGCAAAAGAGCTTGGTAACTCAAAAGTTTCTGGAACCATAGCAGTTGGTGTTATTTTAAAACTATTTGGCGAGCGTGTTGACAGTGTTGAAGGCGTATTAAGAAGCGTTGTAGACGAAAAATATATGGCGATTAATGTTCAAGCAATGAACGAAGGATATAAATCCGTTGATAAGCGGTATACAAAACTGAAAGGCAGTTTTGGTGATTGGATGATACTCTCGGGTAGTCAAGCAGTTGCTCTCGGCGCCATCGCTTCAGGACTTCGATTTTTCTGCGCTTATCCAATGTCCCCAGCTACCCCAATTATGGTATATCTAGCGTCAAAAAGTCATGAGATGGGTATCGTAGTCGAACAGGCGGAAGACGAGATTGCGGCGATTAATATGGCTATAGGCGCCTCTTATGCCGGAGCAAGATCCATGACAGCTACTTCGGGTGGAGGGTTTTCGTTGATGGTCGAGGCATTTGGACTTGCAGGAATAACTGAGACACCAATCGTCATTGTTAATGTTCAAAGGCCAGGGCCTGCCACAGGGTTACCGACGCGGACAGAACAGTCAGATCTTAAGTTTATGATATCTGCGTCGCAGGGAGAATTTCCACGTATGGTGATAGCACCACGTACGCATAAAGATGCATTCTATCAGACAATACGAGCGTTTGATATTGCTGAGAGATATCAACTCCCTGTAGTCTTACTTTCCGATCAGTATCTAGGAGACTCATCGGCCACAGTTGAACCGTTTGACATCAGTGGTGTTAAAATTGCTGAACCACTCAGAGAATATTCCGGCGAATATCTTCGTTACCGCTATACTGCTGGAGGTGTTTCACCGCGTCTTATACCGGGGAAATCGGATCATATTGTTGCTGTAGATAGTGATGAACATGATGAATCTGGAAGAATAATTGAATCGGCTGAAATACGAACGAAGATGGTGGACAAGCGTATGAAAAAGCTTGAAATGCTAAAAGAAGAGCTCCTAGAACCAGAATTTATTGGTAAAGATAACTTTGACACGCTGCTGATTGGATGGGGTTCTATGTATGGACCGTTAGCAGAGGCTGTAGATATGCTTAATAGTGGTGAAGGGAAAAGGTTTGCGGCGCTTATCTTTGGAGATGTATTTCCACTTCCTGAAATATTATTAAAAGAAAAGGCCGAAAAAGCAAAACAAATAATAAACGTTGAACAAAACGCTACTGGGCAGCTAGCGGGGATTATACGTGAGTATACAGGCATAGAATGTTCAAGCAGTGTGTTAAAGTATGATGGGCGCCAAATCACTGGTAAGCAGATCATGGAACAAATTCTGAGAGGTGATAGTAATGGTTGAATATAAAACATATGAAACAGCTTGGTGTCCAGGATGCGGAAATTTTAGCGTGCTTGAATGTCTTAAAACTGCACTTGAGGAACTAGAGAAAGATCCCAAGGACGTGCTTATGATTGCTGGTATAGGGCAGGCAGCTAAAATACCCCAATATATAAGTGCAAATGCCTTTTCTGGCTTACATGGAAGGGCTCTTCCCCCTGCTGCAGCGGTGAAGATGGTCAACGAAAACTTAACGGTAATAGTTAGTACAGGTGATGGCGATACCTACGGGGAAGGTGGGAACCACTTTATTCATAACATACGCAGAAATATAGATATAGCACATTTCGTTCACGATAATCAGGTATATGGACTGACAAAAGGCCAAGCCTCCCCTACATCAGAAGAAGGCTTTATATCGGGCATTCAACCTGAGGGCAACATAGATTCGCCTATAAATCCTTTGCTTATAGCCATTGCGGCGGGAGCTGGTTTCGTAGCAAGAGGTTTTACAGGAGAGAAAAGGCATTTGATAAATCTCATGAAAGAAGCAATAGAGTACAAAGGCTACGCACTTCTGGACATTTATCAGCCATGCGTAAGTTTCAACAAAATAAATACTTTTAAATGGTATAAGGACAGAGTTTATCCGCTTGGCGAAGATTACGATGTATCGAATAAAATGAAGGCAATGGAAAAAGCCATGGAACTGGGCGATAAAATTCCTATTGGTGTCATTTATAAAGAGACGAAACTTACATTTAATGAGAAGAACCAAGTACTGAAAGAGGGCGGGATTCTTATCGATAAGAAAACAGATCTTGCTGCCGTCGATGGGCTAATGAAAGAATTTATATAGGAGCGGAAGAGTATGATTTATGATTGTTTTACCTTTTGTGAGGAACTGGACCTACTAGAAATCAGACTTCATGTTTTAGATAAGGTAGTTGACAAATTTGTTTTGGTCGAAGGGAACAGAACCTTCACTGGGACTGAGAAGCCTTTCTATTACCTGGAAAATAAAGAGAGATTCAAAGCTTTTGAAGATAGAATTATTCCTATTGCTGTAGAGGACTTCCCTTTGGAGTCTAATCCCTGGGCCAAGGAAAACCATCAAAGGAATTGTATCATAAGAGGGTTGTCTGGCTGCAAAGAAGACGATATCCTCGTGATTTCTGATGTAGATGAAATACCCAAACCTGAGGCTTTGAAGTCATTCAAGGGAAATGAAATCACAGGCATTGAGATGGATCTATTCAACTACTATTTGAATCTAATGCGTGTAGATGATTATTTTTATGTAGGGGCAAAAATCTGCAGATATAAGAATATCAAAGAGAAGCTCAACAGAGGCCAATTCGTTTATAATGAACGTAATTTAAAAAAATACAATCAGGGAACAACGATCAATAAAATATATAATTCCACGCCAAAAGAGATTATTTTTGATGGGGGTTGGCACTTCACTTTTATGGGGGATGCTGCTGCGATTAAAAAGAAGTTGTCCCGATATCCTCGGCAGGAGTTGAATAGTTACCAGAATTTTAGTGAAAAGTCCATTGAAAATAATTTATTGGTTGGAAAAGGAATTTTTGGGCTGGGTAGGATTGCACAGGTTCCTTTGAAAGAGAATTTGCCTGCCTATATTTCTGATAATAAAAGCAAATTTGCACACCTCATTCTGGAAGGGCCTTTGAATTTCACACAAGAGAAAAGACACCGAAAAAAGATTAACTACGGGCTTAAATATCTTAAACAGACCATCATTAATCTTTTTTACCCTCTAAAATGGGCAGATAATTTGAATTGTAAATATCGATGAAAAAACGACTTAAAATAGGGCTGATCACCAGCGACGATAAGCAGAGATTCCCAACAGAATATAGCGGTAACGGCGATTTTAGACTTTATACAAGAGAAATCAAAAGAATAATGCCTAGAGGTCACCTGCCAGGAAGAATAGCTGGCGTTGGATGGATTATCTGGAGTTGGAGGGCTTTATGAAGATAGAAAGAAAAATGATTGACAAACAATTACGGATTCCAGCTAAAATTTTTAAAATGA
>JBBRXC010000074.1:0-7920 GCA_038248745.1 Peptostreptococcales bacterium
TGATATTTATGGGCTCCCTTTTGTTGAAGTTCCCTTGTCGGTCGGAAAAGGAATCTAAAAATAATGCTTAATGTCTTGGAATATCCTCCGCTGGTGTATTGGGTTCTGCTGTTCAGTGAATGAAATCCGCACCCCCATGTCTCATATTTTCTCTCAATGGTTTTCCCGCCAGCCAGTCTAACCAAAATCAAGGCAGCTAAACCAACCACCACCAATAAAATGACACCCGCTAAAGGGGAAATGCTGTTGGCTCCTATTGTTACAGGATAAGTAGCAATAAAGAATTCTCCAGACATATTTCCAATTAAGGATTGTCCGACGATCCCATCCACAATTTTATCTGCGATCCCAATCAACGTCATAGGCAAAACACCAATCACAAGGCACAAACCAACCAAAAGGCCAATACCTGCGTTCATTGTTTTTGGCACCTCTTTCGCCTGCTCACTATGCGCCGTTCTTGGAAGTCCTAAAAAGGAAATTCCATAGGCTTTGACAAAAGTTGCTAAGGCAAGTGCCCCTGCAAAAGCCAATACAGCTATGGAAAACATGGTAACCAGGTCTACATTTATGTCTCCAATCACTATATTTTTAATTAATGCCTGATAGGTGATCCATTCTCCAATAAATCCATTAAAAGGAACCACGGCTGATATTGAAAGAGCTGCTCCCAGAAAAAGTACTGCGCTGACAGGCATTTTCTTTGCCAGTCCTCCCAGTTCTTCCATATTTTTTGTATGTGTTGCATATTGAATAGAACCTGCGCCGAGAAACAATCCACTTTTAAACAAAGAATGGTTAAAACTATGAATTAAAACGGCCATCAACCCCAACCCACTAATTGTCAGGTCTCCTTTAGAATAGCCGATAAAACTGACGCCTAATGCAATAAAAATAATACCGATGTTTTCTATGCTGCTGTATGCCAAAAGTTTTTTTATGTTTTTTTCTACAAATGCATATGAAATGCCGACAAAAACTGTGATTACCCCAATGGTCATCACGGTGATTCCCCACCAGGTATGCTCCACACCCAGATACATTAGAACAAACCTAATCATGCCATAAACAGCCGTTTTAATCATCACCCCTGACATAAATGCGGAGCCATTGCTAGGTGCTGCCGGATGAGCCTTTGGAAGCCAGATGTGTAATGGGACCAGTCCTGCTTTTGTTCCAAACCCTATCAGGAAAAATATAAACATCAAGTTTTTCACGCCCGAAGGGATATTGTCGCTTGACAGATCCATACTGAAACTTCCTGTGAAACGAAACATCAACATGAAATTTAAAATTAAAAATGCTGTGCCTACCAATGTCATGATGATATAAATTTTTCCTGCCTTTTGATTTTCAACATTATCAGATTCAAAGACAACGATGAAATATGAAATAACCGACATGGCCTCCCAAACGATAAAGAACCAGATGGCATTGCTGGCGGTAAAAACAAAAAATAAAGATAGGATAAAAGCGCTCATCAGACAGTTCAATAACACGGTATTTCTTTCCCCGTAATACGCTCCAACATACCCAATAGAATAAATGGCCGTCGCAAAGGCTACGATAGAAAGAATCAACACAAAAAAAGCGGAAAGTCTGTCAATCTCTGAATTTAAAACAATAAAGGACCATGTTGAATGAATGTTAATAATTGAAAGCTTTGCATTATAAGAAAACAGATACAACAAACTGCCGGCAATACCCAAAAAACTGGCTGCCGCCGTCAGAACATTAGCGCCTATATTTGCATTTTTTTGATTTTTCATCATCAAAATCGGAAAAAACAAACTAAGTCCATATAATATTAATGAAATTTGAATAATTATTTGTATAAAGATCATTAGAACAAACACTCCTAATTTTTTTTGTTAGTATCCAACTATTGATATAACGAACATTTAACATTATATCTTATTTTAGTGACTTTAACAATATAAGCCCCGATGAATGTGGCATAAAAAAATGGCTCTTCATTATTCCGAAAAGCCACCTTCGTTCTTAAATATTAATTTTAATGGATTTAAATGCACCTTGATAACTGTATAAAACCCTATCTTGTCGGTATTATTTCCAGCCAATAACCATCTGGGTCTGATATGAAATAAATCCCCATTCCTTTATTTTCGTAGCAGATACAGCCCATATCTTTATGTTTCTCATAGGCCGCTGCATAGTCATCTGTACGGAAGCCAATATGCATTTCATTGTCTCCTAAATCGTACGGTTCTTTTCTGTCTCTGAGCCAAGTAAGCTCTATTTGATGTTCGGATTGTTCATTTGCCACAAAAACGATAATAAACGAATCATCTTCCGGGGTAATTCTTCTCACTTCCTTCAATCCCAGTGCATTTTTATAAAAAGTCATGGACTTTTCCAAATCAAAAACATTGATACAATTATGTACAACTTTAAATTCCATTATTTTTCCTCTTTCAACCCATCATCTTCAACTTCTTGAAGCAGTATCCTTTTTTTATAAGAACCTCTTGCTTCACGTTTAATCAGTTGAAGGTAATCTATATGCATTGGTTCGTAATTTTTTAATTCGATCAGGCAATCAAGGACTTCAAAAATATCAGCAAGTTCTTCCTCTTTATTACTGATTCTATATTCATCAATCTCCTCAATGACTTTATTTATGAGGGCCTCCTCATATTCTTTTTCGTTCATAACCCGTGAAGTTTGTTTTCTGCCGCTTTCTTCTATCATCTGCGGTATGTTATCCCTTGTTAATTTATTATATGTCATTTTCATAAAAACCCCTCCTTTCCCCCTTCTAACTATTATACCTCGCTTTATTACTTATAAACATATGTTTAAGACGCTGCATCTTCCTGAAGGAATGTTTCTGTCGCTTCAGCAAAAGTTGCCAGTCTTTCGGATATTCTGCCAGGGAAATTTGCTTCTATATATTCCTTTGTATCAAATTCAGTGTGCCAGATTTCTCCATTGTCTCCAAGGGTAACATCAACCTGCGTATAACCATCTTTTTCACCTAATGTCCAATTGGTTGATTCAAAGTAAACATATGGGACGCCAACTTCTTTAAATGGTGCATGGTCACTCCAGTCACCTGTTGTTCCTGCAGGGTATTCCGAATTTTCTCCTGGTTGTGTTACCAGTTTAAGTCCTTTTTCAATGGCTATTTCAAGAACTCTGTCCCTGTATTTACCATTGGCGTCTCCATCACCGTATACATGTGCATGATCTCCAGCAACCAGGCTGTCGAAGTTAATCATAAGCAACGTATTGGAAATATCCTCTGGGCTCATTTGAGCCACATGATAAGCCGATCCCATTAAACCTGCCTCTTCAGCACCAAAAAACATGAATTTAAGTGTTTGCGGTGTTTCTGCATCTTTAAGAACTTTTGCAGCCTCTAGCATTACTGCAATACCAGAAGCGTTATCATCTACTCCATCTCCGTCAGTCATAGAATCATAATGTGCCCCAACGACAATAACTTTGTCTGTATTTCCAGCCTTTTCCACAATAATATTGTTTGAATGTTGGGTGGCTCCATCCTCATCTTCATAAGTAAAAGGTTCCACTGTGACTTCATAGCCCATGTCTTCCAAAGTTTTTTGTATCCATTCGCCTGCAGCAATTTCCTGTTCTGTCCCTGCAGCCCTTGCCCCCATGTCAGACAGTTCAGTTAAGTACCCTTCTGCCAGACTTCCGGCAGTTATAGCTTCTGGTGTTTCTTGTGCTGGTGTTTCAGTATTTCCGCCAGTTCCACATCCGCTTAAAACAAATACCAAGACCAAACTCATCAGAAAAACTTTACTTTTGATAAAATTCTTACACATATTATTTCCCTCCTTTTTAACTATGCACGTATACTTGTTCCCGTTTTTCCTGCCAAAGCTTCCACCGCTTTGTCCAGCGAGGTAATGATAGCAATTTTTCCAGGCCTTCCCTTGACAAATTTAACAGCGGCATTCACCTTTGGAAGCATGCTCCCAGGTGCAAAATGGCCTTCTGCAATATACTTTTCAGCTTCAGCAACCGTCAGATCAGAAAGTGCCTGTTGATCAGGTTTATTAAAATTCACATAAACCTTTTCAACTTCCGTTAAAATCATCAATATTTCAGCATCCATTTTTTCGGCAAGAAGGCCTGCTGTATAATCCTTGTCTATGACAGCTGCTACACCTTCTAAACTTCCATCGTCATTTCTTATGACAGGGATGCCTCCACCTCCACAGGTTACAACAATTGTCGTATCCCAAAGTTTTTTAACAGCATCAATTTCAACAATATCCATTGGTATTGGAGATGCAACCACTCGCCTGTACCCACGTCCAGAGTCTTCCTTCATAATATAGCCCGTTTCTAACGCGATTGACTCTGCCTCTTCCTTTGAATAAAAAGGGCCAATAGGCTTAGAAGGATTCTGGAACCCCTGATCATGATAATCTACAACAACTTGCGTTAAAAGGGTTACAACTGGAATATTTCTGCCTATTTCTTTTAAAGCAAAACTCAATGCCTGTTGAATATGGTATCCGATATATCCCTGAGACATGGCACCACATACATCAAACGGCATTACAGGAGTCAGATTCCTTGAAGATTCTGTTGCAAGCAGCAATCGTCCTATTTGAGGTCCGTTCCCATGAACAATTACCATTTCATAACCATTGTTGCTAATATCCGCAACATATTTGCAGGTATGTTTTACAACTTCCAGCTGAGCCGCAGCTGTCGCTGGCCCTGAACTAGACTGCAGGGCATTTCCGCCAAAAGCGATGACGACTTTTGTAATTTTCTCCATATTATAATCTCCTCATATAATAGAATTTATAAATCATCTCTGTTAATAGGGCAACTCATACAACGCGGCCCCCCTCTTCCTCTGGAAAGTTCCGATGAAGGTACAGTGAGCACCGTTACCCCTTTTTTGTCCAGAAGTGCATTCGTCACACTGTTTCGCTCATAGGTTACAACAACACCCGGTGCAATTGCCAGCGTATTCGACCCATCATTCCATTGTTCACGTTGCGCCGCCATCTTGTCATCTCCGCCACAGCGGATCAGTTCAACTGCTGGCAAAGAAAGGGCCTTCTTCAAAATCTCAATAAGCGTATTTTGTATACTGATAAAATGTGGCTTACCGTCCTTGCCAAGGGTAACTTCATAAATTTGCAGCGGTCCTTCTATTTCAGGATGAATGGTAAATTTATCGTAATCCACCATGGTAAAAACCGTATCAAGATGCATGAAAGCCCTTGACTTTGGAATATCGAAGACAAGAATCCTCTTAAATCCGGAATTTTTCAGAATTTTTTCAGCAAACCTCTCAATCCCAGCAGCATTTGTCCTTGATGAAAGACCTATTCCAATGACGTCCTTTGATAAAACCAGTACATCTCCGCCTTCGATTGAAGCTTCCGAATCATAGTCATACCAAAGATTAGTACCTTCCGGTGCGAAGTCTTTATTGTGCTCAAACATGTACTTCAGTAAAAGAGCCTCTCTTCTTCTTGTAACCGTACTCATATGATGAACGCATACCCCGTCACCTACACATGCTCCCGGATCACGAGTAAAATATAAATTTGGCATCGGGTCTGTATAATACGGATAATCTGATGCAATAAAATCCGCCAGTGAACTGACATCAATCCTACCGATTTCTGTTTTCTTAATACCTGATATGACCTTCTTCACCATTTCTTTAACCGGCATCTTGTAAAGGTATTCAGAAATGGCCTCTTTTGCTGCCTCCGAATAAATATTACTGTCTTCCGTAAAACGCTTGATGAACTCTTGTCTGATTTTAGCATTTTTCAGTGCTTTGGCCGTTTCATCCACATAATATACAACTTCAACACCATTTTTTATGAGAAGGTTAGCAAAATGATCATGTTCCTCCTGGGCCACCTTTAAATAAGGGATATCATCAAAAAGCAACCTTTCAAAATTGTCTGGCACCAGGCCTTCAATTTCTTTGTCAAGTCTATGTAAAAGTACCTTATTCAACTTACCGATCTCCGAATAATTGTGAACACCCTTAACCATAACTGACCCCTTTCGCGAATACTATTGAGTTAACCTTTATTAACCAATTGTTGCGACGATAACAGCTTTAATCGTGTGAAGCCTGTTTTCCGCTTCATCAAACACTTTAGAATGTCTCGACCTGAACACTTCATCTGTCACCTCACGTATATCATAACCAGCCTCCATCTGAGTCTTCGCCATGACTGTTTCAAAGTTATGAAACGCAGGCAGACAGTGAAGGAAAACAACATCATCATTCCCAGTCGCCTTTACCAGATCCATTGTCACCTTGTATGGCGTCAAAAGTTTCACTCTTGCTGGAATTTCTGCTTCCTCCCCCATAGATGCCCAAACGTCCGTATAAAGCACATCTGCGCCTTTAACGCAGTCTGGAGTACTGGATATTTCTATTGTTCCGCCTGTCAGAATGCATACTTCCTTTGCTTTGGCAACAACATCCTTGTCAATCAGTTGGATTAATTCCTCTGGTCCATAGGCAACAAAATGCATGCCCATTTTCGCACAGCCATACATCCATGCATAACTCATATTATTTCTCACATCTCCACAGAAAACAACTTTGATTTTATTTAAAGGTTTAGCCACATGTTCTTCTATGGTCATCATATCAGCTAAAATCTGCGTGGGATGGTCAATATCTGTCAATCCGTTCCAGACTGGCACACCAGAGTATTTTGCCAAATCCTCTACAACCTCTTGTTTATATCCTCTATATTCTATTCCGTCAAAAAAACGTCCAAGAACTCTTGCCGAATCTTCTAGGGATTCTTTCTTGCCTATTTGAGAAGTCGAACTATCAAGGAATGTGACATGGGCACCTTCGTCAAGACAGGCGACCTCAAAGGCGCAACGTGTTCTTGTAGATGTTTTCTCAAAAAGTAAAACAACATTCTTTCCTTTTAATACTTCGTTCTGAATTCCAGCTCTTTTCTTTGCCTTTAAGTCATGTGACAAATCCAACATGTAACGTATTTCTTCAGTGGTAAAGTCCATAAGTGTCAGAAAACTTCTTCCTTTTAAATTCACAGCCATAATAATTCTCTCCTTTTCGCAATAGAAATACAAAATACAATATAATTCTTTCTATAATAAAAACAATACTCCTTTTCAATAGTATATAAAGTGCCAGTTTGTTTGTAATTTCATGTGCCAGTGGTATGGGCAGCAGCAATTAACAACTTATAAAGTTCCGCCATTCCTTCTTCTACCTGCAAACAGGAAGGATAGGAATAATTCAATCTAATCCGATTATATCCTTCCTTTTTACAAGGTGAGAAAAAAATACCTGGGATAAAAGATACTCCAGCTCTTGCTGCATCTTTTGTCAATTTTTTCATGTTCACACAATCTGGCAGATTGCACCAGATGTAAACGCCTCCCTGCGGCCTTCGATAAGTAACCCCTAAAGGCTTCAGTTTGTCAAGCCAGGCACACATTAGGTCACGTTTTTTTCTATACTCAAGATTAAACGCTAAAATCCGCTTTTGGTAAATTCCCTTTGAAAGATAATGTTTCAGCAATTTCTGATACATCCAGTCCAAGCTAATCAGTCTGATTGAAACAAGATAGCTCATGCTTTTAATCACACTTTTGGGTGCCGCAAGAAACGCAATGCCAATACCCGGAATAAACGTTAACGAAAAAGAATAGATATAGATAACATTATTCCCCCAATCTAGAGATTTAATAGAAGGCAGTTTTGGACCATCTAGACAAATTTCCGATGCTGCGTCGTCCTCAATAATCGGGACTCTGTATTTATAAGATAGTTCCAGCAACTTTTTTCTTCTGTCCAGGGACAGGATGACTCCTGTCGGGTCATGATAGCTGGAATTGACATAGATGAATTTTGGTTGATGTTTTTCAAGGATCGATTCAATATTATCACAA
>JBBRXC010000075.1:0-7907 GCA_038248745.1 Peptostreptococcales bacterium
CTTGCAAAGGCCAGCACGCGAAGGCCATTTGATGAAAATTCATTATTTTTTTCATTAATTGTTTCAATGTCTTCTGCTGTAACCGGCCTTTCCACTTCATTATCATAAATGGCACAGATTTTTTCTAACAATACATCCACTGCCCCTTTAGAAACCATCACCAGTTCGCCGTTGATTTCGTGAACTGTACTCATCAGCTTTCTCTCTGAGTCAAAAGGCAATTCTGCTAGTCTTTCATAGGTCTTAAGTTTTTCTTCTATGTCATTATAATTATCGTAATAATATTGAGTCAGAGCCGTTTCCGTAGGATCTCCCTTTGCTTTTCCTTCAACGATGTCACTATCATTGCATAGAATAGAAGCCAGCAATAATTTGCTGCTCTTTTCCGTTCCCATTGCATAGGTATGCTTCACTTTCATCTTATTTTGCGTCAGCGTCCCAGTTTTATCTGAGCATATGACAGATACACATCCAAGTCCTTCAACCGCCCTAAGATTTTTAATAATGGCATTTTCTTTTGCCATTTTCGAGGTGCCTATGGCAAGTGAAATTGTTACGATCGATGACAACGCTTCAGGTATTGCAGCAACTGCCAAAGCTACTGCGAACATTAAAGAGTCAAGAATAGCCATGTCTCTTAATACATTAACAGCAAAAACAGCTGCGCAAATCACTATTATAATAGATGAAAGTTTTTTACTAAAGCGGTCAAGACTAACCTGTAAAGGGGTCTTTCTTTCTTTCGTTTCATTCATCAGTGTAGCAATTTTACCAAGCTCTGTATCCATTCCCACAGCTGTAATGGCGACAAGCGCTCTACCATAAGTTACAAGTGCACTGGAAAAAACCATATTTTTCTGATCGCCTAAAGAAACATCCTCTAAATCGATTATTCCATCAATCTTATTTACGGCAACCGATTCCCCGGTCAACGCGCTTTCGTTTACCTGCATGGAATAATTTTGGATGATTCTGCCATCTGCAGGGACAATATCTCCAGCTTCCAGGAGAATAATGTCTCCAACAACAATGTCTCTGGCGTCAATTTCGGTTCTTGACGCATCCCGGATGACTTTTGCTAAAGGTGCAGAAAGCTCCTTCAAACTTTTAAGGGACTGCTCTGCTTTAAAATGCTGAACAGTTCCCAATATTGCATTCATGGTAATAACAAATAAAATGACAAACGTGCTTTCAATATTATCCGTTAAAATTGAAACGCCTGCAGCAACAATTAATATGATTACCAGCAGATCTGCAAACTGGGAAAGGAAAACCACTAAAACCGATTTGTTTTTGGCTTCCTCCAGCTGGTTACTCCCATATTTCTCTCTTTGTGCTTCTACTTGAGACGCTGTCAGGCCTTCTGCCTGAGTCCCCAGATCAGCCAGTGTCTCTTCTTTGGTTTTTCTAAAATACATCTTTTTCATACCTCTTTTGCTAATTTTACGCCATGATACTGATATAAACACGCTTCAATTCTTCCATTATAAAGTTTCCTTCTACGATCAGCCCCCCGGCCAAACACCTTATATTCAAAATCTTTATCTGAAGTGATTAAAAACAGAGACCATGTATTGTTTTCTTTATAGAATTTTGCTAATGCATTGTAAATTTTTTGAATGTCCCGTTCATCCCCAATTCTTTCTCCATAAGGAGGATTGGTGACAATAATTCCTTGTTTTTCCTTTGCGACAAGGTTTTCTATGTCAAAGGTGTCAAAATGGATACAGTCATCCACGCCTGCCTCTGCGGCATTTTGCATGGAGGCCTTGATTGCCCTAGGGTTAATGTCTGAAGCCTCTATTCTAATATCCGCATCTATTTTAACAGCATCCGCTGCCGCCTTCCGTTCTTGATCCCATATTTTCTTTGAAATGACGTGCCATGTTTCACTCACAAATTTCCTATTGAGACCAGGTGCCATATTCCTGCCAATCAAAGCAGCTTCGATGGCAATTGTCCCAGACCCACAGCATGGATCTACAAGAAGTCTCCCTTCTTTCCAGAAAGACAATTGAACAATTGCTGCAGCTAAAGTTTCTTTAATAGGTGCTTCCACATCGGCAACTCTATACCCTCTTTTATGGAGCCCCGCACCACTACTGTCTATTGTAATGGTAACTCTGTCTTTTAACAGGCTGGCTTTCACCGTATATTCCGCGCCAGTCTCAGAAAACTTTTCAACGTCATAATATCCTTTTAATCTTTCTATGATCGCTTTCTTGACAATACTTTGGCAAGCAGGCACACTATGAAGCTGAGATCTAACTGAGCTCCCTGTCACAATTGCATTACCGTCCAGAGGAATCCACTCCTCCCACGGAATTGCTTTTGTCTGCTGAAAAAGTTCCTCAAATTCTCTTGCCTCAAACTCAGCCATTTTAACCAAAACTCTATCTGCTGATCTTAACCACAAGTTGGCTTTCACAAGGGCTCTTTCATCCCCCATAAAAGTTATTTTTCCGTCTTCCGACTTGATTATTTTATAGCCCAACGCCTCTATTTCTCTTTTAACAACAGCTTCAAGTCCAAATGTTGCAGTTGCAATTAACTCCAATTTCATCTTTTTCTCCTTCTTTAATATTGTAAAAGCCCTCGGCGAGGGCTTTTACAGTAATTTTACATGTATGGCTTTTTTTTGTTCAATGCTGCATTTTCAAGTATAAGCATGGAGTCTAAAGCTTTTCCAGTCCCTATGGCAACGCAATCCATTGGATTTTCTGCAATGATAGAAATCAGCCCCGTTCTCTGTTCTATTCTCTTGTCTATGCCATAAAGGAGAGCGCCTCCTCCGGTTATTACTATTCCTGTATTGCTGATATCTGCGGCAAGCTCAGGAGGTGTCATTTCCAGCACCCTGTGTATTGCTTCACAAATACTTGACAGCGCTTCATCAAGGGCTTCCATCATTTCTTTTGAAGAAACCTCTACCACTTTTGGCAAACCCGTGACTAGATCTCTTCCCCTGCACTCCATGGAAACATTCACTTCTCTTGGATATGCCGTTCCTATATTCACTTTTAAATCTTCAGCTGTTCTTTCGCCTATATACAACTTATGTTCTTTTCTCATATATTTAATAATGGCATCGTCAAACTTATCCCCGGCTATTTTAACCGATGAGCTGGCAACGATTCCTCCCATGGACATTACCGCAATATCCGTTGTTCCACCACCTATATCTATCACCATTGTTCCATCAGGCTTGGAAATGTCTAATCCTGCGCCAATAGCTGCCGCTACAGGTTCTTCCATTAAGAAAACGTCTTTTCCTCCGGCCTGCATGGTTGCTTCTCTTACAGCTCTCTTTTCCACTTCGGTAACACCACTTGGCACACAAACCATTATTTTAGGTTTAAAAAACTTTCCAGCGCCACATGTTTTTCTAATGAAGTGCTTCAGCATTCTTTCCGTAATATCATAATCCGAAATAACGCCGTCTCTAAGTGGTCTGACAGCAACTATATTACCCGGTGTTCTTCCTAACATTTGCCTGGCCTCTTCACCAACAGCCAATATTTCATTTGTGTCTATATTTATTGCAACAACAGAAGGTTCGTTTAAAACAATCCCCTTCCCTTTAATATATACCAATACATTCGCAGTACCTAAGTCTATACCGACCTCATTTGAAAATCCCATTCTTGTTCTCCTCTTACTTTGTAATTATTATTATTATTATTTGAATATTATCCATATAGAATAATATTTTTTTCAATTTAATACATGTAAATTATCAAATTTAATTATAACACAAGAGGGCTATATAATGATAGCCCTCAATCTTCCAGGATTTTAAAAAATTTCTTCCATTTTTTCTTTGCATTTAATTTTTACATCTTGTCAACGGATAATTTGTCCTCAAAAGCTGCAAAAAGCTCCTTCTGTGATTTTGTATCCCCAATTAGTATACCCCCACAGAATCTGCCATTCAAAAAATATAATTTTTTATAAACAAGATTGTCCTCATCACAGAACTCCTTCGTCTTATACTTTTTACCTTCCGTATTGCCAATATCTCCAATGGAGAAAATGCTGGTATTCATGCCACTAAAAGTCACCGCCGGTGTGGTTTTCAGATATTCTTTTTCATCTCCCGCCGCATTAGCCCCTGCAACTTTTCCCATATCTATGGCCTGAGGCCATATTGCATAATTAGCCCCTTCAAATTCCGCACAATCTCCACAGGCATATATGTCTGGTATACTTGTTTCCATTTTATTATTTACAACAATGGATTTATTCGTTTCAATTCCCATTGCCTTGACAAGTTCAATGTTTTGCCTGATGCCCGTTGAAATAATTAGGATTTGTGCCTCAATATCAGTACCATCTTCTAGTCGAATAGAAGTCACCTTTTCTTTTCCAACTATTTCTTCAATATCATGACCAACGACAAGATTGACGCCCGATTTTCCAATGGCCTGTTTCAGCAATTCGCTCCCCTTGGCATCAAGCTGCTTATTCATGATCACTTTAGAATGTCCCAAGAGGGTCACATCAAGACCAATCTTCTTTAATTCCCAAGCTGCTTCAAGGCCTAACACACCACACCCTAAGATGACCGCTTGCTTAACGCCATCTTCTATATACTTTCGAATTTCTTCAATATTTTCTAGATTTCTGATAACAAAAACACCTTTTTTCTCAATGCCTTTGAGCTTCGGAACGAGAGACTCTGCACCTGTTGCAATCACCAGCTTGTCATATTTTTCAGTGGTTCCATCGGACAGTATAACAGTCTTCGTTTTAGGATCAATTTCAGATACATTTTTGCCTAATTTTAATTGAATATTGTTTTCCTCATACCAGGAAGCTGGTTTCATAAACAGACTTGATTTTTCTATCTCTGATAAAATTCCCTTTGTGAGCATTGGCCTATTATAGCCGATGACATTTTCTCTTGAAATGATGGTGATTTTTGCACGTGCATTTCTTTTTCGAATTTCTTCGCAAGCTGTCGTTCCAGCACCACCATTGCCGATCACAATATACTTCTCTTCTTTTTCTGATTTATAAACAACTGGTTCCGCATCCACTTCAACAAATTGTTCTGGGCCTACCCCGCAGACAGGACATGCAGCTGGCGGTTCATCGCCTTCGACCAGTTCCCCGCAAACAAGACATTTCCAAATTGTTCCAGCGGTTTTTTTCTTCTTCTCTACTACTTTCCCAGCCAGTACAGAGGCACCAAATCCATAGCCAAAATCAAACGCTTCGCTTAATTGCGTTTCATTTGGCTTAAATCTGCATTTATAGCCTTGCCCATATATTTTCATTCTAAGCTGCTGTAGTCTTGTAATTATATTTGGGACCCCTTCACCGCTCCACCCGTAAGAACCAAAAGCAGATGCCAGCTTTCCCCCATGAACCCCTGGGAACATGCTGGTGGTAATATCCCAGATAGGCTTTAACGCTTCGCCGAGTATGGTAGGTGTGCCAAAGAGCAGGCCATCGGCATATTCAATCTCCTCCATCACCTGTCCCAGACTGGTATTTACCATGTCGTATAGTCTGACATCGATATCTCCGGCATCTTCAATTCCTTCCTTGATTTTTTTGGCAAGAATTTCTGTATACCCATAAGCCGAAACGTAAGGAATAAGGACTGTCTTTCTTTTGTTTGGATTGGTTACACTTGCCCAACCTTTCAACAGTGCCACAATTTTTCTTGGTTCCTTTGTTAATACCGGGCCATGACCGGTGCAAATCATTTGAAAATCCAAAGGCTCAATCTTGTCAATCGCTTTGAGAAGAAATGGCTTGAATGGGGATAAAATCACATCAAAATAAAACTTCAATGACTTCATGTAATCTTCTTGGTTTTCAATTTTATCGTTTGTAATGCCTTCGCATGAATAATGGGCACCAAATGCATCGCAGGTTATCAAAGCTTTTTCTTCTGGAACATAGGTGAAAATCGTGTCTGGCCAATGTAAATTAGGTGCTGAGATAAACTGAAGGGTCTTATCGCCTAATGACAGTGTATCTCCATCTTTCACTGGTATACCAACGAAATCTCTGTTACATATTTCCTTCAAAAAGTTAATGGCCGTGGTTGATCCCACTATTTTAATTTTTGGATTCAGCTCAAGGATTTTTTCAATTGTCCCTGTATGATCAGGTTCTGTATGAGAGACGATGATGTAATCCACTTTTTCAATTGGCGTCAGCTCTTCAACCTTTGTGATGTATTCCTTAAAACATTTAAGTTTTGAGGTTTCAAATAAAGCTGTTTTCTCTGAACCTTTTAATAAATAGGAGTTGTAGCTTGTGCCAAACTCTGTCCGCATTATTATGTCAAATACTCTAAGCTCAGGATCTAGATTTCCAACCCAAAACAAGTCTTTTGTTAATGATTTAATTTTCATATGTATATATCCTCCTTGAATACTAAAATTTTTTCTTCATCTTAAACATATCATACCAAAGTACTGATAAAGCTGCAATAACTATTGTGTTTCTTTCATAAATTGTATTATAATGAGATATTAATTAAAGTTAATTTCAGAAAGGGATACAATATGATTTATTTTAGAAATGACTATTCTGAAGGTGCACATCCAAAAGTACTGGAAGCCTTAATAAATACAAATATGGAACAAACGCTGGGATATGGGGATGACGACTATTGTCTGCAGGCTGCTCAACTGATTAAGGACAAAATTGGTGCACCTGATGCAGATGTACATTTTTTAGTTGGCGGTACGCAAACAAATTTCACCGCATTATCTGCTTTTATGAGACCTCACGAGGCTGTTATTTCACCAGCACGGGGGCACATCTGTGTGCATGAAACGGGTGCCATTGAAGCGACTGGCCACAAAATCATCGCCATGCCAACTTCCGACGCCAAACTAAAGGTCTCTCAAATTGATGAAGCCGTATTATTCCACTGTGACGAACATATGGTTAAACCGAAGGTTGTATATATTACCAACTCCACCGAATTAGGAACCGTCTATTCAAAAGCCGAATTAGAGGAAATCAGTGCAAAATGTAAAGAACATAACCTGTATCTATATCTGGATGGCGCTAGGCTGGCTTCTGCATTAACTGCACCCGGCTGCGACATCACCATGAATGATTTAGCCAGACTAACAGATGCTTTCTATATAGGTGGCACGAAGAACGGTCTGCTTTTTGGAGAAGCAATTGTCATTATAAATAATAATTTAAAACAAGATTTCAGATATCTTATCAAACAAAAGGGCGGATTGCTAGCAAAAGGCCGTTTATTAGGGGTTCAGTTCAAAACATTATTTGAGGCTGATTTATACCAAGAAATGGGTCGACATGCAAATAATATGGCTGAAATTTTAAGAAACGGCATTTCAGATCTTGGGTATTCATTCTACTCAAATTCAACAACAAATCAAATCTTCCCAATATTCCCTAATGAGCTTGTTTTTGAGCTGGAAAAAATATGCTCCTTTGAACACGAAGGACCAATTGATGAAAACCAGGAGGCCATACGATTTGTGACATCCTGGGCCACAAAAAAAGATGATGTCCTAAAACTACTAGAAGAACTAAACAAGCTTTCTAAATAAAGCTTGTTTAATAAAAAGGCAAGAGATTCCGTTTATATAGGAGGATTTAATTTTGGCTACTTTTGAAGAATTTATAAATTTAGACATCAGAGTTGGAGAGATTACTGAAGCGGCGGTTTTTGAAAAAGCAAAAAAACCCGCTTATAAATTATGGATTGATTTTGGAGATGAAATAGGTATAAAGAAATCAAGTGCCCAAATTACTGATTGTTACAAAATAGAAGAACTGATTGGGAAGCAAGTTTTAGGAGTTTTAAATTTCCCACCAAGACAAATTGCAGATTTTAAGTCAGAGGTATTAGTTTTAGGAATTTATACTGCACAGGGTGTCGTATTAATTCAACCTGAACAGTC
>JBBRXC010000076.1:0-7774 GCA_038248745.1 Peptostreptococcales bacterium
ACATGCCTGTGAAAGGATTGTTGACATATTAAGAACAAAGCTAACATAATAATTGAGACGAAACCTCTTTATAGAACGTTAATTAAACTGGCTTTGCCTATTGCAGCGCAAAGCCTTATTTCGTCGACTTTAAATTTGGTAGACAATCTAATGGTCGGGAGCATTGGGGAAGCAGAGCTTGCAGCGGTTGGAATAGCCACCCAGCTGTATTTTGTACACTTTATGCTAATGTTTGGCTTTACTAGCGGTTCTGCCACGTTTATGGCGCAGTTCTGGGGAGCAAAAAATGTAGCCAATATCCGAAAAACAACCGGGTTTGCGATTAGCATTTGTGGGTCGATTAGCCTGATATTCTTTGGTTTCGCTTTTTTCGCGCCAAGAGTTGTCTTGTCTGTTTTTACTGATATCCCTTCGATTATTAACCTTGGAGAAGGATACGTGCGAGTTGTGGCCCTGACCCTTTTAATGATAAGTATAACAGTGCCTTTTACGGCTGCATTAAGAGCCACCCATCAAACCCATATCCCACTGATTATCAGCCTATTTGTTTTCAGTACAAATACTTTCTTAAATTATGTATTGATTTTTGGAAAATTTGGCGCACCAGAAATGGGCGTAACGGGAGCGGGGGTGGCAACTTTAATTGCCAGAACACTGGAATTCTTCTTAGTCATGTTTATGGTGTTCGGTAGAAAGAATATAATATCTGGGAAACTAAAAGAATATTTTGGATGGACAAAGGCATTTACCAAAAGAGTGCTAAGCAATGCAATCCCGACCACAGTAAATGAAACCATGTGGGGCATTGGGACGGCAATGTATGTAGCGGCTTATGCCAGAATGGGCATCACCGAATTTGCAGCAGTTCAAGCAAGTGATACAATCAATCGTGTATTTATTATGATGGCTTTTAGTATGGGAGATGCAGCGCTGATCCTGGTGGGTCAGAAAATTGGGGAAGGTAAGCTGGATTACAGTTATTTTCTTGCCAAAAGACTTTTGAGAATAGGCACATTAATAGGTGTAGGCTTAGGATTGCTATTGATTATACTTTCAAAACCGTTGATTTCTTTATTTGGATTTACGCCTGTGGGGGAGAAATATGCATTAATCATATTATTCATTTACGGGGCAGCAATGGGGCTTATGCTTTATAACGGCATGAATATCGTCGGCATTTTAAGAGCGGGGGGAGACACAAAGTTTGCCATGTTTACAGAATCCGGGTCCATCTGGTTGATTGGTGTGCCCATCGCATTTTTTGGTGCTTTGGTATTTCAATTTCCAATATATATTGTTGTTGCATTGGTTAAACTGGAAGAAGTTGTAAAGTTTTTTATCTTGCGGAAAAGATTTAAATCAGGGAAATGGATCAACAATGTTATCAATAAACTATGAAAAATAGCAATATCCCACTCAAATTACTGGTTTATTTCAGAATTTTCACATTTCTTTAAAAAATCAAAGAAAAACCTTTACTTTTAGGCGTAGAAGATTATAATAGAGAATAACATTTAATTTAATGTTGCTATTGTAAAATGGCATAAGAATTGAACTTTGTTAAAAGGACATATGAATGAATGATTTGACAGCCTTTAAAAATAAAATTTTCGTGTATGGGATAATTGTAATGGTTTTTTTTGAAATTGCTTCTCTGCCCCTGATCGGACTTGATATAAAATATACTTATGGACTTCTTATAGGTACGTTTATCGCAATCTCAAATTTCAATATTTTAGCATATACATTAAAGAAAGTTTTAAGGGACGGGAAAAAGTCGTTTATTTTTCTTGGATATTTCTTAAGACTGTTTTTATATGGGGTTGCGGTTGTAACTGCATTTAAAGTAAGCAATCATGCCGGATTTGGAAGTCTACTGGGATTTATTACTATAAAAATTTCAATATATTATCTTCATGGTTTTAAAACAAAGTTTTCCACAGACCGAACAGTAAGACCAGAGGTTCAGGCGGAATTTGCCAGAGAAGATTTAGAAAAGGAAATGAAGAGAGACGGCGTATCGGAGGAGGAGTAGAAGTGCATGATTTAAGTAATTTGGGTCCAAGAATCATTCTGGGATTTGGGGACGGCAGTATATTTGTAACCGAGACAGTTTTTTTTGCAATCATAATAGCCATAGCCATGACAATTTTGGCATTTTGGATGACGCATAATATGCAAAGACAACCCAAAGGGAAGCAAGTGGTTGCAGAGTTTATTGTTCAGGGGATCTATAAATTAGTTGAGGACACCATGGGAAAACATAATTCTAATTTTGCCCCATATATAGGAACACTTTTTATTTTTTTGCTTTTTTCCAATTCACTAGGTATTTTTGGGTTCCGGCCAGTCACAGCAGATGTGAATACAGCTTTTGCCCTTGCACTAACCACAGCGTTCTTGATGCAGTACAATGGATTCAAGACGATGGGTTTTATAGGTAAAATTAAGCACATGAGCAGCCCGTATCCATTTATGTTTCCATTAAAGGTGATTGAAGAACTTTCATTTCCGATTTCACTCGGCTTTCGTCTTTTTGGTAATATTCTTGGCGGTGCAATTGTAATGGCTTTGGTGTTTACAAGTTTGGAAACAGCCTCAGAGGCATTGCATCTTCCAATCCCTATATTACAGGCCGTGATCCCTTTGCCCGCAAATTTCTTTTTTGATATATTTGAACCAATACTGCAGGCATTTATATTTACCATGTTAACCATGGTGTTTATCTCAATGGAAATAGTCATTCATGGGGCTAAGCACGATCATTAAAAATAAAATTATATAAAATTAGTTAAAGAAAACAGGAGGAAAAAATTATGGCATTAGTAACACCACAAGCATTCATTTTAGGAATGTCTGCATTAGCATCAGCTTGCATAGGGCTTGCAGCAATAGGAATTGGTCTTGGCCAAGGATTCGCAGCAGGTAAAGCAGTAGAGGGCGTAGCAAGACAGCCTGAAGCCCAGGGAGATATTTTAAAGACAATGTTAGTTGGACAGGCTGTAGCCGAAACAACAGGGATCTTTGCATTTCTGATCTCAATGATATTATTGTTTGTAAACCCATTAATTGGCATGCTGTAAAGTACAGCATGAAAAAAATTTTAAGAGAGGAGGATATAGAAATTGCATTTATATACACCGCTAATAAGCTTTAATTGGACCTTGTTGATGATTTGGGCCACAGTAATTGTGCTATTCTTTATCCTTAAGAAGAATTTTTTCGAAAAAGTGCATAATTTTATCAGCGCAAGAGAAAACGAAGTAAAGGATGCCTACAGCAATGCAGATTTGACAAACAAGCAGGCAGATGAGAGGCTGGAAGATTATAACAAAAAACTTTCAAAAAGCGAAAATGAAGCCAGAGAGATCATTCGAGTTGCTAAAGTTCGGGCTGATGAAATTGCCAAAGATATTATCGAAACCGCGAAACAGCAAGCATCGAAAAACATTACTTCAGCTGAAGTTGAAATTGAAAGAGAAAAAAGAAAAGCCTTGTCAGAAGTGAAGGGTGAAATCGCATCTCTTGCTCTTCTTGCTGCAGAAAAAATAATGGAAAAGCAAATTGATGTAGATGGTCAAAGCGAAATTATTGACAAAATTATCGAACAGGCAGGTACCTCCCAATGGCAGAATTAACAATAGACAAAGTATATGCCAGGGCACTTTATCAGGTGGCACAGGAAATGAATAAGGAAGAACAGATACTATCTGAAGCAAAAGAGGTTGCAGCTATCATAAAAAGTGAAGAAGGTTTTAGAAAATTTATTGATTCACCGATTATTTCTGCACAAGAAAAAAAAGATGCTTTAGGTAAAATTTTCAATGAACAGATTTCCGAAGAACTGATGAATTTCCTTTGTGTGCTTATTGATAAGGGCAGAACAAGACATTTTGATAAGATTGTTAAGACCATGCAACAGCTTTCCAGAGAAAAGGAAGGCTCTTCTGCAGGGATAATCTATTCAACTGAACTGATCACAAATGAACAACTGGAGAGATTCCAGGAACAGACTGGAAAACTTCTTAGAACTCATGTAAATCTTGAAAATCAGATTGATAAAAGCCTTGTTGGAGGCATAAAAATATTGATTGATGGTAAAGTGATTGATGCTTCCTATAAGAAGCGACTTGAGGATATAAGAGAAGCATTAAAATAAAAATGGGAGAAAGGAGGCAAAAGGATGAACCTTAGACCAGAAGAAATAAGTGCGATTATTAAAGAACAAATTAAAAATTATAAGAATGAAATAGAAATATCTGATTTCGGAACAGTTTTACAGGTTGGAGATGGAATAGCAAGAGTATATGGCCTTGAAAACTGTATGGCTGGAGAACTTCTTGAATTTCCTGGTGAAACTTTTGGCATGGCATTGAATCTTGAAGAAGATAATGTAGGTGTTGTATTATTAGGCTCTGATATGGATATTAAAGAAGGCGATATCGTAAAGCCGACGGGCAGAGTTGTTGAAGTGCCTGTGGGAAGTGAACTGATAGGGAGAGTTGTGAATGCCCTGGGACAGCCTATAGACGGGAAAGGTCCTACAAAAGCAACGGTAATGAGGCCAGTAGAATTTGCGGCCCCGGGCGTATTACAGAGAAAGTCTGTTAATAAGCCTTTACAGACAGGAATTAAGGCGATTGATTCTATGATTCCTATTGGAAAAGGACAAAGAGAATTAATCATTGGAGACAGGCAAACAGGAAAAACTGCAATTGCAATTGACACGATCATCAATCAGAATCAGGAAAATGTTATTTGCATCTATGTTGCCATTGGACAAAAGAAGTCAACGATAGCACAGCTTGTACAAACACTTGAAGGCAAGGATGCTATGAAATATACAATTATTGTAGCGGCAACGGCAAGCGATGTTGCGCCATTGCAATATATTGCGCCGTATGCTGGTTGTGCAATGGCCGAACACTTCATGTATGAGGGGAAGGACGTGCTGATTATCTACGACGACTTATCAAAGCATGCAGTTGCCTACCGAGCCATGTCATTACTTCTGAGAAGACCACCAGGAAGAGAAGCTTATCCTGGAGATGTATTTTATCTTCATAGCAGACTACTGGAAAGAGCTGCTAGGCTTTCTGATGAACTGGGAGGTGGATCCATTACTGCATTGCCGATTATAGAGACGCAGGCAGGAGATGTTTCAGCGTACATCCCAACAAATGTCATCTCTATCACAGATGGACAAATATTTCTGGAGTCTGAGTTATTCTTTACTGGACAGAGACCGGCGGTAAATGCTGGTATTTCAGTATCTCGTGTAGGAGGTACTGCACAAATAAAGGCGATGAAAAAGGTTTCCAGCAAAGTAAAGCTTGAGCTGGCTCAATATAGAGAACTTGCCAGCTTCTCTCAATTCGGATCAGATATTGATAAAGACACGAGAGATAGACTGGATCATGGTAAAGTTCTGATGGAAATATTAAAACAGAGACAATATTCACCTTTAGACGTTGCTGACCAGGTAATGATTATCTATGCAGCCATCCATCAAATGCTGGTAGATGTGGAAGTTGAGAAAATAAAGGAATTTGAAAAATATTTGCATCCATATCTTGACACCCATTACCCAATGATAAAAAAGTCGATTAAAGAGACAGGCGAAATGAAAGAAGATATGGAAGTGCTTCTTAAAAAAGCAATCACTGAATATAAAAATACAGATAATATCAAAGAATTTTTAAATTCAAACGCTCCTTTATGCAAACCTTTTTAATTATGTTATATAAAAATACACAGAGAGGGGTGAATGTATGGCATCAGGCAATTTGAGAGATATTAAGAGAAGAATTAAAAGCGTAAACAGTACTGAACATATAACCAACGCGATGAAACTTGTCTCTACAGCAAAATTGAGAAAAGCCAAAAACACCTTTGAAAAAACGAGAGAATATTTTCACTATATTACAGAATCTATTGAGGAAGTATTTAATAATACAACAGACATTCCACGAAAATATCTTTCCGGTAACAGAGAGATCAAAACGACCTGTTATATGATCATAACAAGTTGCAGAGGTCTTTGCGGTGGATTTAACTCTAATGTGATTAAAGCAGCTGAAAAGGCAATGACAAAAGAAACAGGGGAAGCCATAATTGTAGCTGTTGGAACAAGAGGAAGAGATTACTTCGTGAAAAGGTCCTATAATGTTCACAGCGAATATTCGGCGCCTCCGGAAAGCATCTCTTTCATTGAAACCAAAGAAATAAGTAAACCTATCATTGAAATGTATGATCGTGGTGAAATAGATGAAGTGGTGCTGATTTATACTTCTTTTGTTAGCATGATGGAACAAAAGGTAAAGACGGTAACATTACTTCCATTCAGTATAGAAAATGACCCAGAGGTGATGAAAACGGAGAAAATGGTTGATTATGAACCTTCGGTTGAAGAGGTGTTTAATTACCTAGTACCAAAGTACGTTGAAATTATGATTTATGGGGCAATTGTTGAATCTGCAACCTGCGAACATGCGGCAAGACGTATTGCGATGGAGAGTGCAACGGATAATGCGAGAGAAATGCTGTCGGATTTATCTTTATACTATAATAGAGCAAGACAAGCCAGTATTACACGAGAAATCTGTGAAATTGTTGCTGGTTCAGAGGCACAGAAATAGGAGGTGAGAGACTTTTGGGTAAAGGAATAATACATCAAATCATTGGTCCAGTACTGGATATAAAGTTCGAACAGGACCATTTGCCAGAGCTGTTGAACGCGATAATAATTAAAATTGGCGAAAGAGAAATAGTGGCAGAAGTAGCCCAACATGTTGGAGATGACGTTGTCAGGTGCATCGCATTATCGTCAACAGACGGATTGACACGAGGTATGGAGGCAACAGATACAGAAGGCCCTATAAGCGTTCCTGTTGGTAAGGAAGTTCTGGGAAGGCTTTTTAATGTAATTGGAGAGACAATCGACGAGAAGGGACCAGTAGGAACTGAATTGACAAGACCAATTCATAGAGCTGCCCCAGCTTTTGAAGAACAAAATACAACGACGGAGATTTTTGAAACAGGAATAAAAGTTGTTGACCTGATTGCTCCTTATACAAGAGGAGGCAAAGTTGGTTTGTTTGGTGGAGCCGGTGTAGGCAAAACGGTTCTCATACAGGAATTAATCAATAACATAGCAAAAGAACATGGTGGAATTTCGGTATTTGCAGGTGTTGGAGAGCGAACCAGAGAAGGAAATGATCTATATTACGAGATGATAGACTCTGGCGTCATTAAAAAAACTGCCATGGTATTTGGTCAGATGAATGAACCACCTGGAGCCAGATTTAGAGTGGCTTTAACAGGGTTGACTATGGCCGAGTATTTTAGAGATGAAGAAGGACAAGATGTACTCTTGTTTATTGACAATATATTTAGATTTACGCAGGCAGGATCGGAAGTATCGGCGCTCTTGGGACGTGTCCCTTCAGCAGTTGGATACCAGCCTACCCTTGCTACAGAGATGGGCGCATTGCAAGAAAGAATTACATCCACAAAGAAAGGTTCCATCACATCTGTTCAGGCCATTTATGTGCCAGCAGATGATTTGACTGACCCTGCGCCAGCTACCACATTTGCCCATCTGGATGCAACGACTGTTCTTTCCCGCTCAATCACTGAACTAGGTATTTATCCGGCAGTAGATCCGCTTGAATCAACTTCAAGAATAATGGATCCGCTTATCATTGGTAATGACCACTATGATACGGCGAGAGACGTTCAGGAAGTATTGCAAAGGTATAAAGATTTGCAGGAT
>JBBRXC010000077.1:0-7619 GCA_038248745.1 Peptostreptococcales bacterium
AAAGAACTGGAACTGATGGCCATCCAATATAAATTAGAGGTGGATAAGATTAAAGAAATGCTTGGAGCTGAAAACTTCTCATTCCTTGAAAAAGACATAAAAATTAGAAAAGCTGTTGATTTTATGTATGAAAATGCAGAAATCGGCAAATAAATAATTGCAATTCAAAACGGATTGTAGTAACAGGAGGGGAAAATGGCGTTAATACCTTATGTAATAGAACAAACCAGCAGAGGAGAGAGATCTTACGATATTTATTCAAGGCTTTTAAAGGATAGAATTATATTCCTTGGTGAAGCAATTGATGAAAATGTTGCAAGTGTTATTGTAGCTCAATTATTGTTCTTAGAAGCTGAAGATGCTGACAAAGATATTTGTATCTATATTAACAGTCCTGGTGGCTCAGTTACCGCAGGAATGGCCATATACGACACAATGCAGTATATAAAGCCAGATGTGTCAACCATCTGTGTTGGGATGGCAGCAAGTATGGGCGCGTTTCTCCTTTCATCGGGGCAAAAGGGCAAAAGATTTGCATTACCAAATGCAGAAATCATGATTCATCAGCCATTGGGAGGTTTCAGCGGTCAGGCTGAGGACATCAGGATCCATGCTGACAGAATTATTAAAATGAGACAAAGATTAAATGAAATTCTTAGCAAGAATACCGGTAGGGAGATATCTCAAATTGAAAAAGATACAGACAGAGATAATTTTCTTGAAGCAGATGAAGCTGCAGAATATGGTATTATTGACAAGGTAATAACGAAAAGATAAACGGGGGAAAAATGACAAAACAGGACGATAACAATAAATTAAAATGCTCATTTTGCGGAAAGACTCAGGACCAGGTCAAGAGGCTTATTGCAGGACCAGGTGTTTATATCTGTGATGAGTGCGTCGAGCTTTGTATGGATATTATTGAAGAGGAACTTGCTGAACTGCATAAAGTTTCCGGTAGTGAAAATGAAAAATTTGAATTGCCAAAACCAAAGGATATAGCAAGAATTCTTTCGGAGTATGTCATCGATCAAGATGATGCAAAGAAAACGCTTGCAGTTGCAGTGTACAATCATTATAAAAGAATAAACGGGTTGGACGATAAAAGTGATGATATTGAAATACAAAAAAGCAATATCGTGATGATTGGCCCTACCGGTTCAGGTAAAACTTTACTTGCGCAGACCCTTGCAAAAATACTTAAAGTACCTTTTGCAATTGCTGATGCAACAGCGCTTACTGAAGCAGGATATGTTGGAGAAGATGTTGAAAATATACTTCTAAAACTGATCCAAGCGGCAGATTATGATATGGAGAAGGCCCAAAAGGGGATCATCTACGTAGATGAAATCGACAAGATTGCAAGAAAATCTGAAAATGTATCTATTACAAGAGATGTGAGTGGAGAAGGTGTGCAACAGGCACTTTTGAAAATACTTGAAGGGACCATTGCAAGTGTTCCGCCTCAAGGTGGGCGAAAACATCCTCAACAGGAATTCCTCCAGTTTGATACAACAAATGTATTGTTTATTTGTGGAGGAGCCTTCGACGGTCTTGATAAAATAGTGCAAAGAAGAATTGGTGAAAAAACCATCGGATTTAATTCTGATATAAAACACAATAAATTGAATTCAGCAGAAACTCTTGCAAAACTTCAGCCAGAAGATCTGATTAAATTTGGCCTAATACCAGAATTTATAGGCAGGCTTCCAGTGATTGTAAATTTAAAAGAACTGTCAAAAGAGGCATTGGTCAGAATAATCACAGAACCAAAGAATGCGCTTTTGAAGCAATACAAGAAATTATTTGCAATGGATCGAGTTGAACTGGAAATTGAAGCGGATGCGGTTCTAAGAATTGCAGAAAAGGCAATTGAAAGAAAAACCGGCGCAAGAGGGCTTAGAAGTATTTTAGAGAAAGTGATGACTGAAATAATGTTCGAAATACCTTCAAGAGAAGATGTACATAAATGCATTATTACAAAAGGTACCATTGACAATGAGACTATGCCGACATTGGTCCTTGTTGATCCTGAAAAGGCGAAAAAGAAGGATACAGCATCTTAAACAACAGGCGGCTTAGGTCGCCTGACTTTTTCTATTTAGGGGAAAGGGGAAGAAAAAAATGACAGAAGATAAAAAGACAGAAGATAAAATAACAGAAGAGAAAATGAAACAAGAAAAAACTGAAATAGAAAATCAAGAGGAGAATGGCCTGCTGACTTTGCCAATGATTCCACTCAGGGGATTGTCCATATTCCCTAATATGGTTTTGCATTTTGATATAGGCCGGGAAAAATCCATCAACGCACTTGAAAAGGCGATGATCATGAATCAAAAAGTATTTTTGGTTACACAAAAGGATGAAAATACGGATTTGCCAACGATCAGCGATTTCTATCACGTGGGAACAGTGGCTAAAATCAAGCAAATGCTTAAACTGCCGGGGGATTCTATCAGAGTTTTGGTGGAAGGAGTATGTAGGGGAGAAATAGCGGAAATTATCTTTGAGGTCCCTTATTTTAAATGCAAGGTATCAAAAGTTGAAGACATAGAGACCAGTGACCTGCCAGCGGCAACAGAAGCCCTTATGCGATCGGTCATTTCAAGTTTTGATGAATACCTCTCAGTGAACCCGAAAGGCCCTAAGGATGTTTTTTCGTCGATTATGACCATTGAACAGCCTGGAAGACTTGCGGACATAATAGCTTCTCATATGGATATTAAAATTGATGAAAAACAGACAATATTAGAAACATTTGATATAGATAGAAGATTGGGAATTTTAAATGACTTATTGAACAGGGAAATAGAAATATTAAATATTGAGCAAACGATCAGCTATAACGTAAAAACGCAGATTGATAAGAATCAAAGAGAGTATTATCTTCGAGAACAGCTTCGAGCCATTCAAAAGGAGCTTGGACAGGATGAAGATCCTGCCGACGAGGTGCTGGAACTGATGACCCAATTGAAAAAATTGAAAATCCCGAAGAAAACGGCCGAAAAAGTCGAGAAAGAAATCAAAAGACTTTCAAAAATGCAGCCGTCTTCAGCGGAAGGCACCGTGATTAGAACCTATATTGAAACAATACTTTCATTGCCTTGGAATAAAAGCTCTAAAGCAAACATTGACTTGCTGGCTGCCGAAAAAATCCTGGACGAGGATCATTACGGACTTGAGAAAGTGAAGGAAAGGGTGTTGGAATACTTAGCGGTCATCAAACTTTCCAAAACACTGAAAGGCCCGATTCTTTGTCTTGTAGGACCTCCAGGGGTTGGAAAAACGTCCATTGCAAAATCCGTTGCCCGTGCAACAAACAGAGAGTTCGTTCGTATGTCATTGGGAGGCGTGCGGGATGAGGCTGAGATAAGAGGACATAGAAGAACTTACATCGGGGCAATACCTGGAAGAGTGATCGCAAGCATAAAAGAAGGCGGAACCAATAATCCGGTGTTCTTATTTGATGAAGTGGATAAAATAGGGGCTGATTTTAAGGGAGATCCTGCATCGGCTTTGCTGGAAGTTTTAGACCCTGAGCAGAATAAGGATTTTATGGATCATTATTTAGAAATATCATTTGATCTTTCTAAGGTAATGTTTATAACGACTGCAAATACCATTGATACGATACCAAGACCTCTTTTGGATAGAATGGAAGTCATCAATATTACCGGGTACACAGATGAAGAAAAAGTAAATATTGCTCAAAATTATCTGGTGCCTAAAAAAGTGAAAGAACATGGATTAACCCTGGAAAACATTCAAATTAGTGAGGATGCAATACGTGGGTTGATCAACTATTATACAAGAGAATCAGGTGTCAGAAACCTTGAAAGAGAAATAGCAAATCTATGCCGTAAAGTGGCGCGTAAAATTGTGAGCTCCGATGTTGACTCTTATATTATCACTGACAAAAATCTGGAAGACTATTTAGGGAAAAAACGTTTCAGATATGATATTATTGAAGGTGTAAATGAAATCGGCGTTACCACGGGACTTGCCTGGACAGTTGTTGGTGGAGATACCTTGTTTATTGAAACGACAGCAGTGCCAGGAACGGGACAACTTGTTCTGACAGGACAGTTGGGTGATGTCATGCAAGAATCCGCAAAGGCTGGGCTCAGTTACATCAGATCTGTTGCTGGCAAATATCATATCGATGAAGATTTTCATACGAATAAAGATATTCATATACATATTCCTGAAGGAGCAACCCCGAAAGACGGCCCTTCGGCAGGAGTTACCATGGCAACCGCGGTGATTTCAACTCTGACAGGAATTCCTGTCAGAAAGGAAGTTGCCATGACAGGAGAAGTTACACTGAGAGGGAAGGTTCTCCCAGTAGGCGGAATCAGGGAAAAGGTTCTTGCAGCTCACAGAGCAGGGATTAAAAAGATATTACTCCCTCGAGATAATGAACGAGATATAGAAGAAATCCCAGAGAAAGTCAGAAAAGATTTGGAATTTGTGCTCATCAGCACTGTTGACGAAGCACTTGAACATGCTTTGGTAAAATAATAAAGGGAACAATATGAATATTACAAAATCCGAGCTTGAAGCGGTTGCGGTCAGAAAAAATCAATACCCAGAAGACAATGTAAAGGAAATAGCTTTTGCTGGCAGATCGAATGTGGGCAAATAATCCCTTTTAAATCTCTTAGTGAATAGAAAAAATCTAGCCAGAGTCAGCGGAAGCCCAGGAAAGACTAGGACCATTAATTTTTATAGAATTAATGATCTGTTTAGAATTGTCGACCTGCCTGGATACGGGTATGCAAAGGTTTCTAAGTCTATCAGCGAAGGCTGGGGAGATATGATGGCCCAATATCTTGAAAACAGGCAGGGTTTAACAAAAGTAATTCTGTTGGTTGATATTCGTCGCGCTCCCTCGGAACAAGATATTAAAATGAGTGAATATATTCGTCATTATGGGTATAATGGAATTGTAGTGGCGACAAAAGCCGACAAAGTATCCAGAAATGAAATGCAGAAACTACTTGCGGTCATAAGGAAAGACTTGGGTTTATTAGAGGATGAAATCATCATCCCTGTATCTACCTTAAAAAGAACAGGATATGATCTGCTATTGGAGGAAATGGATAAACTCATTGTCAAGTAATTGGAAAATTTAGGGGGTAACATATGCAATTTCTAAGCTTTCAGGTGATAATAAAGAGAATAAAAGCCATTCGATTTATGCTAGCGGATAAAACTGTGCATAAGAGAAAAAAGGCACTTATTATTGGCGCCATCATCTATCTGTTTTTGCCGATAGACATCGTACCTCCTGTTCTATTCCCCATTGGGTTTCTTGATGATGCTGTCCTTTGGCTTTGGATGCTATGGTACTTAAGAGATGAACTGGATAAATACTGGCTTGGCCCCAAAAATGAGGACTTGTCAAAAAAATACAGAGGTAAAAATATTATTGATGACGTAGATTTTAAGGTAGACGAAAAAGAAACAGAAACGGAAACGGAAGAGCAAGCAGAAAATTAAGCAGAAAAGTAAGCGGAAAAGGAGTAAGAATTAATGGAAGAAAAGCAAATTGTTGGACAGGTAATGATAACGCAGGAAGAGATCTTTTCTCGCGCAAAAGAAATTGGGGCTCAAATTTCAGAGGATTATGCCGGAGAGACGGTGTTGCTCGTAGGAATTCTTAAGGGTGCTGTGTTATGGCTGGCAGACGTCATTAAAAATATTACAATAGATACAGAAATTGATTTTATGGCTGTGAGTAGCTACGGCGCTTCAACGAAATCTTCAGGAGTTGTTAGAATATTGAAAGATCTGGACAGAACCATTGAAGATATGCATGTCATTGTGGTGGAAGATATCATTGATTCAGGGATCACCTTGAATTATCTAAAAGGATATTTAACGGCTAGAGGGCCTAAATCTATTAAATTTTGTACATTGTTGGACAAGCCTGCAGGGCGAAGAATAGAATTTAAAGCCGATTATGTCGGGTTCGAAGTAGAAGATAAATTTATCGTTGGATATGGTCTCGATTATGATCAGCGTTACAGGAACCTACCTTATATTAGTTTTTTAGATTAGTTTTTTAGATTAGTTTTTTTACGGAAATAAATAATAAATAATAATTAATAGGAATATAAAAGGAGAAGCAATAATGAGTTATGTAGCAAAAATAGGATTGTCTAATAAGCATCTGCACCTAAAAGCCGACGACATAGAAACGTTGTTTGGAAAAGGGCATGTTCTGACGCCAATGAAAGATCTTGTTCAGCCTGGGCAGTTTGCCTGTGAGGAAAAAGTTGATATTGTCGGCCCAAAAGGAACACTAAAGGGAATAAGAATTCTTGGACCTGCAAGACCTGAAACACAGGTCGAATTGTCAATGACAGATGCAAGAACCATTGGAATAAAAGCGCCAATCAAGGAATCTGGAAAACTGGAAGGAACACCAGGATGCAAGCTCATTGGACCTGAAGGGGAAGTTGAACTGGATCATGGGGTAATTGTTGCATTGAGACATATTCATTTGTCTCCAGCGCAGGCACTTGAGGCAGGCGTTAAAGATAAGCAGATCATTGGCCTTAAATTGGCTGGTGAAAGAGGTTTAATCTTTGATAATGTCCTGGTTCGTTCAGGCGAAGGACACGAAAGCGAAATCCATCTGGATACCGATGAGGGGAATGCAGCAGGCTGTGGACCTAACGCAGAAGCAACCATCGTAAACCCATTATAAGCATCCGACATTGGGCTTGAAGCCCAATCTAGGCAGCCTATAATGGGCTTCAAGCCTGTTTATTCAACCTTTAAAAGCCTCAACATATTGAAATTTCAATGCAAAGCACCTGTGGATAGTTATCCACAGGTGCTTTGCTAAAATAAAAAGTTATCACAGCAAGTGATAACTTTTTTAAATCTTATTTGAGAGTGCCCTTACCCTTAGCCCTTAGAATGCAAGGATAAGAATGAATAAATACTATTCGCTTTTCTCCTGTTCCTGAAGAATTTGAACGGAAGCACTGGCGCCGATTCGATCAGCTCCCGCCTCAATCATTTCCATCACTTTTTTTAAGTCTCGAATACCACCTGAAGCCTTAACCTGCATGTTATCCCCAACGGTTTTTTTCATTAAAGAAACATGATGTGCTGTTGCGCCACCGCTCGAAAAACCGGTAGATGTCTTTACAAAAGCTGCTCCTGCTTCCATAGAGAGCTGGCAAGCTTTTACGATTTCTTCATCTGTGAGCAGGCAGGTTTCAAGGATGACTTTTACGATAGCGCCATGTTCTTTTGCACTAATGACCACTTCAGCGATATCATCCCTAACATAGTCATATCTACCTTCTTTTAAAGCACCAATATGAAGTACCATATCGATTTCATTGGCGCCAGAAGCGGCAGCCCAGTTCGTCTCATATGCTTTTGCAGGAGTACTGACGGCCCCAAGGGGGAACCCAACAACGGAAGCAATCTTAACATCTGTTCCAGCCAGCAAAATGGCAGCAAGGGGTACATAGCAGGAATTGACGCATACCGCCCCAAAATCATGGATTTTTGCATCGTCACATAGTTTTTTAATATCTGCCTCGGTAGCTTCTGCCTTTAGAATGGTATGATCAAAATATTTGTTTAATTTCATG
>JBBRXC010000078.1:0-7596 GCA_038248745.1 Peptostreptococcales bacterium
GTGGTTCGCAACCATATTCTTCACTTTCAAATCTTCTAAAACAATCACTTGGTTATCGCGAATAATTTCAAAAGATTTCTTATGCAAGAAATCCAATCGCTGATTGCTGATTCTTTCATGCAATCTAGCTACTTTTAATCTTGCTTTGCCCCTGTTCTTACTCCCCTTTACTTTTCTTGATAAATCTTTTTGCAGCTTTGCCAGTTGTTTTTCTGATTTTCTAAGGTGCTTAGGGTTTTCAATGACCACATTATTTGACAGGACTGCAAAGGTTTTAATACCCACATCGATCCCCACTTTAGTTTGTAATCGGGGCATTTTTTCAATCTCACATGACACCAAAACAGAGACGAAATATTTGCCACTGGGCGTCTTGGAAATCGTGCAAGACTTTATCAAGCCCTCGAATAATCGATGTTGCTTTATTTTTACTAGTGATTTTAGTTTCGGTAGTTTGATATAACCTTCTTCGATGGACACAGTGCCCTTTTGATTATTGGTGGTATAACTACGGCGGTTATTTTTCTTGCTTTTGAATTTAGGAAAACCTACACTTTTGTCCTTGAAAAAGTTTCTGTATGCTCTTTCTAAGTTCAGCTGCGCATTGGCCAAGGCCAAACTGTCTACCTCTTTAAGCCAAGGGAATTCTGATTTATATTGGGCTGGTGTGTTTTTCAAGGTCTGTTCAGTAAGTTTGTAGTATTCGATTTTATCGTTTAGCATTCTGTTATAGATAAACCGGGTGCTGCCAAATGTCTTTGCGAAATACTCTTGTTGCTCTTTATTGGGATAAATACGATATTTGAAAGTTTTCATCATAATTTCTCACCTTGCTTTTCAATGTATTTCTTGATCGCCTCAATCGAAACGCCGCCAGTGGTTAGCAAGCAAAAACTTTTTGACCAAAATGCTTCTTTCCAAAGTTTATCCGCGATTTTAGGATACTCTTTCTTAATCAGCCGAGAGGATGCACTTTTATAGGCGTTGATGAATTTTGAAAGTTCAGAGTTGGGTTGACCTTTGAATACTATATGAATATGGTCGCTATCATGATTCCATTCTTGCAAACTAATATTGTAGCTGGGAGAAATATATTCAAATATTTCTTTCAGCCTACCAGAAATTGGCTCATCGATGACTTTTCTTCGATATTTCACTACAAAAACAAGGTGGTAATACATCAAGAATACCGAATGATTATTATTGTCCAATTCCATTGTTTTACCTCATTTAATAACGATTACTACTGAGTTAATTATACCATTATTTAAGAGGAAATTCAATCTATTTCCACAAAAACTGCAACTCTTTTTTTCGACTTTTTTCGCAAAACTTGCAATTCATCCCCCACCTTCACTCTCATGTGCATGAGCAAGGAAACTTAGAGGTGGCGGACTTCTTGCTGAAGGTTGTTAAATCAACTAATTTTAAATATTTTCTACAATCATTTTAACTGCATCTTTAATTTCCAGCCCTTGCGTATCCAATATTATATCTGCATACTTTTCATATAAAGGGGCTCTCTCTTTATACAGGTTCTGGAGCGTTTGACCGTTCTTCATAGAGATTCCTCTTTCAGTCAAATCTCCCAGCCTCTTTTCAATCTCAACATATGGCAGTCTGATATAAACGACTAAACCTATTTCTTTTAAATGCGCCATCGCTTTCACACCGTAAACAGCACTTCCGCCAGTGGCAATTACTGTCTTATCCGTTTGTATGGAGGCATTAACCCGATTTTCAATCTGGTTAAACGTTTCTGATCCTTCTTGCGCCAGTATCTCACTCAGTCGTCGATTTTCCATTTCTTGAATGAGCAGGTCCGAATCAATAAATTTATATCCTAGTACCTTAGCAAGTACCACGCCAATAGTACTCTTTCCACAACCAGGCATTCCTATCAATATAATATTTTCCATACAGCCTCCGCAATTTAATGGCCCCCATAAAAATGAAGGCCGTTAATCGTTTTAAATTAACTTGTTATTAACTATCTAATGACCATTACCGGTTTTTTCGAGTGATGAATCACCTTATTTGTCACACTGCCAAGAAGTGCTCTGTATAAAGCAGATCCTATCCCATGAGATCCCATAATGACAAGATCAATATCATTATCGTTGATTGCGCTAATAATTTCATCCGCAGTGATTCCATGCACTATAACTGTTTCAACTTTGTTTTTTATTTCCCCAAAAGACTCTTTATATTTTACCATCATTTCTTTTGCAGTCTTTTCTTCAGCCATGGACTCGGGGTCATTAATTCTGATATGGGAAAGTTCAATGCCAAACCTTGGGTTGCCCACTGTTTTTTCTACTACATACATTAAAATAACTTGGCTTCCAAAAGCTTTAGCCATTTTTTTACCTTGTTCTAGCGCTCTTTCGGAAAATTCAGAGGAATCAACAGGAATTAAAATCTTTTTCATTTAAACCAACCTCCCTTTAAATTCAAAAATAAGTAATATGATTATCTAATGGGAAAAATTTAAGTATATAGAAATATGCTCCTATAAGTTTAATTTTTTTATACCATTTATTGTTATTATTCACTTTTAGTTGCTTTTCTCTTCAGGCGTTTCGAAATTGGCTCTTTCAATTTCTTCATAGGTTAATATCTTACTTTTTGACACTAAATTTTTACAACTGTTGCAAAAGTAGCCAACCGTACCACAACTCGCAATTTTTTCCAATTCACCCGAGCACTTCGGGCAGTAATAGCTCTTTTCCATAAATATCACCTTCTTTTTTTTGGAATAAATCTATTGCGGTGAACTTCAAAGACTTAATAGCCCTCATAAAAATGAAGGTCGTTAATGTTCTTAAATTAACTTGTTATTAACTATCTAATGACCAGTATCGGTTTTTTCGAGTGATGGATCACCTTATTTGTCACACTACCAAGAAGTGTTCTATACAAAGCAGACCCTATTCCATGAGATCCCATAATGACAAGATCAAAATCATTATCGTTGATTGCGCTAATAATTTCATCCGCAATGATTCCATGAACTATAACTGTTTCCACTTTGTCTTTCATTTCCCCAAAAGACTCTTTATATTTCTCAATCATTTCTTTCGCAGTCGATCCTTCACACATGGTTTCTGCATCTTCTAATGTGTTACTTGAAATCTCAATACCAAACCTTGGGTTAATCGTTCTTGTGGCTACCACATACAATAAAACAACTTCGCTATCAAAGGCTTTAGCAATTTTTTTGCCTTGTTCCAAGGCTCTTTCTGAAAACTCCGAGCAATCAACAGGAATTAAAATTCTTTTCATTTAACTATCCTCCCTTTTAATTCAAAAATAAGTAATATCATTATCAAACAGGAAAAATTTCGGCATATATAAACATGCTCCCATAAACTTAAATTTCTTATACCCATTTATTGTTAATATTCACTTGATTTAAATTTCATCTTCAAATGTTTCGGAAGTAGCTCTTTCAGTTTCTCCAGAAGTTATACTACCATCACGATGTCAATCAATATTTCATTTCTACGGAATGCGGGAGGGATAAATGGCGGATTATATCTGGCTAGCCGGAAATCACCAATAGTTTCTATTTTCCTTGTATCAAGCCATACTTTTAACTCGTCTTCGTGTTGATGAATTTTTTCTTCATTTACAGTACCTGAGAATGTAAATGAAGCGCAAAGTTTATCTGTATTTTTCCTTATAGTAATCCGATCATTCATAGGATCAGGCGGTTTCTCTTCCGAATATTTCCCCGGCATGACAAATTCTGTGGTATATCTTCCACCCTGAAGTTCATTGATAACAGGCGTCGTCATTGAAATCTTTTCCTGCTTTGCATTATTTCCGTTAATATAATCAAATATCTGATTAAATCCACTAGTTTCAATCACGTTTGGCTCTACAACAGCTGCAGTATAATAGTTTTCATAAGCTCTAATTTCGAATTTACCATCCTTTTCAAGTACTTTGTATTGAGCAGTTTCATATACTGACATAATGTTTCCCCCCTATTTTTGTTGTTTCCAATATTTTAGTATAATTTAGGAATATCAACTTCTTTGTTGAAACTGAATTCTGGTGTTGGGAACTGTCCTTCTATTGTTTCACGATGGAATTCATTCAGTGCATCCACCATTACTTTTCGTACCTGTGCATAATGCTTCACGAATTTAGGTTTAAAGTCGCCGTACATACCAAGCATATCTTGGGTTACCAGTACCTGACAATCAACATCTGGACCAGCGCCTATTCCAAGTACTGGAATACTAACCGCTTCTGAAACTGCTTTTCCGACTACTGACGGCACGCATTCCAATACCATAGAAAAGCATCCAGCCTTTTCCAGCACAATGGCATCTTCGATTAATTTTTTGGCACTTTCAGGTGTTCCCCCCTGCACCTTGAATCCTCCTAATGCAGATGCTGTCTGTGGTGTAAGTCCAATATGACCCATTACATTAATCCCTGCTTTCACGATGGCTTCAATTCTTGTAACCATTTCGATTCCACCCTCAAGCTTAATGCAGTCGCAGTTTGTTTCCTTAATCAGTCGGTTGGCATTTCGAACGGCTTCTTCATCGCTGACATTATAGGATCCAAATGGCATATCTCCAACGATCCAAGTTTCAGGAGCCCCTTTCACGACAGGCCTGATGTGATGTACCATGTCATCCATTGTTACAGACTCAGTGCCTTTATATCCAAGCATAATCATTCCTAATGAATCCCCGACAAGAATAATCTCCACTTCACTGTCATTAACAATGGATGCCATTGTGTAATCATAAGCCGTCACATAACTGAACTTTTTCCCTTCCTGCTTGAATTTTTTAAAATCACCAATCGTCATTTTTTTCTTATTTTCCATTCTATTTTCCTCACTTTCATTTCCAGGGACTGTTGATCACCTGATTCATTGTTATAAAATTAATCGATTCATTTTCATAATTTAAATTCAAAACTATTGCATTACTTGAATTGCAGCCTCCTTGCCTTTATTACATTATTCAACAATACCATTGAGGTAACCGTGCCCACGCCTCCAGGCACTGGTGTTATTGCCGTTACCTGCTCTGATACCGAGCCAAAATCCACATCACCGCAAAGGTTCCCATCCTCAAAGTTAATTCCCACATCTATGACGATAGCATTTTCCGAAAAATATGAGGGCTTGAAAAAATTCCCTTTCCCAACACCCGTCACTACTATATCCGCATTCGCCGTAATACCTGGCAAATCTATTGTTTTTGAATGGCATATGGTCACTGTAGCATTCTCATTCAAAAATAGCATGGCTAATGGCCGCCCTAACACCATACTTCTGTTTACAATTACCACATTCTTTCCCGTCAATTCATAACCATAGTGCTTTAAAATCTCTATGACCGCCTCAGGGGTACAAGGTAAAATCCCACTTGCATCTCCTTTAAAAACTTTTTCTGTGTTCACAGGGCTCATACAGTCAATATCTTTTTCAGGTTTAATGGTCCTGCTGATTTGTTCAACATCAAGCTGTTCTGGCAAAGGCCTGAATATAAGAATCCCATGTATATTAGGATCATTGTTAAGTTTTTCAAGGACTTTAAGAAAATTGCTTTGATCAATGCTGTCATCAACTTGAACCACTTCAGCTTGAATCCCTACCAACTCACAATTTTTTAATATTTTTGACTCATAAGCAACGTCGTCAGCTCGATCACCTACACGCAAAATCGCCAGTCGAGGTAGATTTTTTCCGGCAATCCGGCAATCCATAACTGTCTGCAAGATGTCTTCTTTTATTCTATCCGCTACTGGCTTTCCCTTTAGCAACATTGATTTTCCTCCTATTACACCAAATGCAGGCAATATGTTTCACAATGCGAAACGGTATTTCACATTGATAAATTCACTATTATTTTACGATTAGCTTATGGAAAAGTCAAGTATTTTTTAGTTTTCTACCGGATTCACAACCCCGCCTTCACTTGTTACTGCCCCTCCTGTAATGGCTGACCCTGTGACTGGCTCAATTACTGGAGGCGGTGGTGGATATGGATTTTTTCTGGTCTTATAGGTGCCTACTAAGTAATACTCCCCATACTTGTTTTCCACATTATTTGGCATGTCGTAAGTGCCGGTTGGCAACCCTTCACATATCTGGCCCATGATATTGCTCCAAAGGCGAGTGGCCGCGTTGGATCCCTGGCTCAGTTCAACATTAAGATCGTTTCCAATCCAAAGTGCCGCAGAATATTGAGGGGTGAATCCAACAAACCAGGCATCATAGTTATCCGTAGTGGTGCCGGTCTTGCCTGCCACCGGTTGCCCTTCAATGGAAGCGCCTTTAGCAATACCTTTGCTGACGGTCGTTCTTAAAATGTCAGTCATGATAAAAGCAACGCCTTTATTCATCGCCTGGCTAGTACTGGCAATTTTTTCTAACAATACATTGCCATCTGCATCCAACACCTTTGAATAGCAAATCGGTTCAATGTATTGCCCCGCATTTGGGAAAGCGCCATAGGCTGCAGCCATTTCAACTGGAGAAATTCCTCTTGTCATTCCACCAAGACCCAAGGCGGCCAGGTTGTAATCATCCTGTACAATACTCGTAATACCGAGACCTTTCATGAAGGCTATAGATTTATCAATACCTATTGATTCAAGAAGTTTGACCGCTGTTATGTTAATAGACTGTTCAATGCATCTACGAATCGTCACATATCCTTTGTACCCAGGATACCAGTTCTCAGGCCATAGCTTACCCTCTACATAATAAGCTGAATCCTCAAGGTAACTTCCCGCTGTCCAGTCGGAATCCTCCCCTGCACCTGGTTCTAAAGCGGGTCCATATACTGCAATTGGCTTGATTGAAGATCCCGGCTGACGGGCACTAATCGCTCTGTTGTATAATCGACTTCCGGTTAGATTTCTTCCACCCATCATGGCTTTAATTTGTCCCGTCTTCCAGTCTGTGATCACCATTCCTGCCTGAGGCTGGACTGCCTTTTGGCTCAATGTATACTGAGATGCCTGAATATATGCCCCATTTTCACTGAATTTAAAGAAATCCGGCTGATCTACAAAGAAAGATTTGTTGATAATTAAATCTCCTTTATCAGTCCTTTCCTTGTATTTTGAATCAATAAAAATGTTACCACCATTCATGACATAGAACACACCACTTTCAACCTGATAAAGATTTTTAAACTCTATGGTGTAGTCTGTAACACCCGCCGAGGCCGTTTTATAAAAATTTAGGCGCTTCCCACCAAATATGATCAGGTTCCCATCGCCGTCGACACCATATTCTGAAGGTGTAAGAAGGAAGTTTCCATCGGAATCAAAATAATTAGAAATGTTATATAATATTATATTTCCCTTTGAATCAAGTATATTGCCTCCATTGTCTTTATCAAGCCCAATCACCCTTGGGAAATTATCGTTTTTCTCGAATTCTGTGGCTGTTATTTTTTGCATGTTTGCATTTATTGTGCTGTAAATCTTCAGCCCTCCACTTTGCAACATGTCGTTGGCAGTCTCTTCGTTTATGTTCAACGTTTCTGTCAAATCTTTCTTGACCTGTTTCATCAGATAATCAGAAAAATAGGAGTACACATCAACAGCAAC
>JBBRXC010000079.1:0-7539 GCA_038248745.1 Peptostreptococcales bacterium
ACCTGCACAAAGCGGAGACAGACCTCCTTACAGACCGTCAGGAGACAGACCAGCACAAAGCGGAGACAGACCTCCTTACAGACCGTCAGGGGATAGACCTCCGTACAGACAGGACAGCAACAGACCTCCTTACAGAGGAAATGATAATAAACCTGAAATTAAAACGCCAGTTATTGCGAAACCGGCTGGGATTGATAAGCGCACAGATAAAGAAAAAGAAAAAGATAAGTTTGCAAAACTGGAAAAAGGCAAGACAAAAAGACCAAGTTTTGTAAGAAATCTGGAAAAAGCAGCAAAACCTAAGAAGCACATGTCAAGACCAAAATTAGAGGACGAACCTGAAGTTAACATTGAAGAACTACCAGAAGGAACAATTATTGTAAATGTTCCTATCACGGTAGCTGGTTTTTGTGAGCAAGCTGAAATTACTACAACTTCCGTCATTATGAAGCTGATGAAGCTTGGAATTATGGCAAATATCAATCAGTCAATCGATGAAGATACCGTTCTTGTTCTTGCTGAAGAATTAGGAATAAATGTGGTTATAGGAAGAGTATCCGAAGAAGTTGTTGAAGAGGGAATCGAACTATTTGAAGATAAAGAATCAGAATTGAAGTCCAGACCGCCAATTATTACGGTAATGGGTCACGTTGATCACGGCAAGACTTCACTTTTGGATGCCATAAGAAAAACAAATGTGACCGATTCAGAATCAGGTGGAATCACGCAGCATATTGGTGCATCTGAGGTAGTCATCAACAATCATAAAATTGTATTTTTAGATACACCAGGACATGAAGCTTTTACTGCCATGAGAGCCAGAGGAGCACACGTAACAGACATTGCAGTTTTAGTGGTTGCAGCTGATGACAGTGTTAAGCCGCAGACGATAGAATCGATCAGTCATGCGAAAGCAGCTGGCGTGCCAGTCATCGTTGCAGTAAATAAAATGGACAAACCAGCAGCAGACTTGGACAAGGTTAAAAAAGACCTTAGCACCCACGGAATTTTAGTGGAAGAGTGGGGCGGAGATACGATATGTGTACCAGTTTCTGCAAAATCAGGAGAAGGAATTGTAACACTTTTGGAAATGATATTACTTCAGGCTGAAATCATGGAACTAAAAGCGAATCCAAACAGATTGGCGTCAGGAACTGTTGTCGAGGCTAGAATTGACAAGGCTAGAGGAACCGTTGCAACTTTACTAGTATTAAACGGTACACTTCACACAGGTGACAGTATCGTTGCCGGGACGTGTTCTGGTAAAATAAAATTGATGGTAAATCACCTTGGTGAAACCATTAAAAAGGCTGGTCCGGCTACAGCAGTTGAAATACTTGGATTAGCAGATGTGCCTGAAGCGGGGGATGTATTTAATGCCGTGAAGGAAGATAAAATGGCCAGAGAAATTGCGGAAAGCAGAAAAATCAAGCTTAGGGAAGAAGTATTCGCAAGAAATTCAAGCTCAACATTGGAACAGTTGTTTAGTCAGTTGCAGGAAGGTGAAGTGAAAGAACTGAACCTCATCATAAAGGGTGACGTTCAAGGTTCCGTTGGGGCGTTGGAATCTTCCCTTGAAAAGCTGAAAAATGAAAACGTTAGAGTTAAAGTATTACACTCGGGCGTTGGAACTGTAACAGAATCAGATGTTATGCTTGCCGGCACTTCGGGAGCGATTATCATAGGCTTTAATGTAAGACCTAGCACAGCGGTAAGTCAGATTGCCGAGCGCGAGGGTGTAGAAATTAGAACGTATAGAGTCATTTACAATGTAATCGATGAAATAGAAGCAGCGATCAAGGGAATGCTTGATCCGATCTTTAAAGAAGTTATTCTTGGCAAGGTTGAAATCAGAGAAACCTTTAAAGTTCCAGGTATTGGTTTAATCGCTGGTGCTTATGTGACAGAAGGTAAAGTTGTCAGAAATGCTGAAATCAGACTTGTACGTGATGGCATTGTCATCCATGAAGGAAAAATATCATCATTAAAGAGATTTAAGGATGATGCAAAAGAAGTTGCCAAAGGATTTGAATGCGGTATTGGCATTGAGAATTTCAATGATGTTAAAGAGGGCGATTTAATTGAATGTTTCCAAATGGAAGAAGTTGAACGTAAGTAGTTCACAATAGGAGAAACATGGGAAAAGGATATAGACAAGGAAGATTAGGAGAAGAAATCAGAAAGATTATCAGTGAACTTCTCCTAAGGGAAATAAAAGACCCTAGATTATCTGGAATGGTGAGCATTTCTGCAGTGGAAGTGACTTCTGATGGCAGTTATGCCACGGCGTATGTCAGCATTCTTGGATTAACCAGCAGCAGTGAAGCCTCAGAAGAAGAAAAAGAAGAGGTGCTAGTAGCATTTAGAAGTGCTAAAGGTCTAATCAAAAGAGAAATCGGAAAACAGATTAAACTTAGGCATGTTCCAGAAGTGTTATTTAAAATGGACACCTCTATGGAGTATGGAAGGCATATTACAAAGCTGATTCATGATCTTGACATAGAAGGAAAAAAAGATGAAGAAGATCAATAAAAAAATTCAGCTTGAAATGGAAAGAATAGCAGAAAAATTACTGTCTATAAACAGTATTCTGCTGTTTCCCCATGTAAATATGGATGGTGACTGTTTAGGGTCTTCCGTGGCATTATGCAAGGGCTTGCGAGCCTTGGGAAAAACAGCCTATGTACTGATAGAGGATGAAATACCAGAAAATTTATCTTTTCTGGATAATTCTTATTGTACCTTTGACCAGAACATCATTGAAAATCCTGATGTTTGCATGACAGTAGACTGTGCAACGATTGAAAGATTTGAAAAACGTAAAGAAAAATTCCTTCAGGGGAAAACACTTATGTGCATTGATCATCATTCGACTTCTAAAAGCTTTGCAGAATACAATTTGATTGACTCAAAGGCTGCAGCAACAGGAGAACTGGTCTATAAACTGTTGCTGTTAATGAAGGCCCCTCTTGATGCTGAAATTGGAGAGGCACTTTATGCAGCAATTTCAACTGATACAGGGAATTTTCAATACTCAAACACGACCAGAGAAACCCATGAAATCATTGCAGATTTGTATGATCTGGGAATTAATCATTCAAAAGTCAGCGTTGAAATTTATCAGAACATCAGACAGGAAAAACTGTTGATGACGAGTATTTCATTGAGTACGATGAAACTTTTACTGAATGGCAGAGTGGCTATTGCCTATTTACGACAAAAAGCATTAACGGAGACTGGGGCTACCATTGATGAAGCGGAGGGTATTGTAGAAACCCTGCGAAGCATTGGCGGCGTAGAAGTGGCCATATTTCTCAAAGAAACAATGGAAGGAAATGTCAAGGTGAGCATGCGTGCAAAAAAAGACTTTGACGTTGCTAAATTCTCCGCAAAATTTGGCGGAGGTGGGCACGTGAAGGCTGCTGGCTTTACAATGAATGAGCCGATAGAAAAGTGTATCGACATTATTACAGAAGAAATTATTTTGGCCATGTCTCAGGAGCATAAATGATAAGCAAGGGAATAATAAATCTGAATAAGCCGGCAAATATGACTTCTCATGATTGTGTTAACGTCTTAAGACGATTGACAGGAGTGAAAAGAATTGGCCATACAGGAACCCTTGACCCCATGGCCACAGGTGTTTTACCTTTGTGCATCGGACCTTCTGCCAGAGTGGCAGAATATCTGGAAATGGATTTCAAGAAATATAGATGCACCTTGGTATTTGGCCTAGAAACAGATACGCTAGATATTTGGGGGAAAACTATTTCTGATGAAAGAGAAGAACTGAAAATCAGGCAACAGAATGAAGCCTTGATTACTGAAGAAAAAATCAACAACATTATTAAGGATTTTGATGGGTTGATTACTCAAATCCCGCCTAAATATTCAGCTTTAAAGGTCAATGGAAAGAAGCTTTATGAATATGCCAGGGCTGGAGAAGAGGTTGAAATCAAATCAAGACAAGTCTATATAAAAGATTTTACAGTAAACAACATTGATTTGTCGGAAATGACAATTGGTTTTGATGTGACCTGCTCAAAAGGCACTTATGTTCGAACAATTTGTGCGGATATTGGACATAAATTAGGGGTTGCAGCGGCCATGTCCAGTTTAATAAGATTGGAAAGTGGCTTATTTACCGTTGAAAATGCAGTGACAATGGACCAGTTACTGTCTATCAGAACATCAGAAGACGTGAGGGATCCAAGTACGGGCAGATATATTGAATATGGAAGGGCAGACGAAGCAAAATTCAAGAAGCTTTTACTTCCCACCGATTTTCCTTTAATTTATTTTGGGGAATTCAACCTTCCGGAAGACAGAGCTGTCTGGTTTGTTACCGGTGGTCACGTTGCCGTCAATGAAGGCACAATCATCAGTGAACCAGTATATAAAATAGAAGAACCTCCTTTTGAAATACGGGAAGAATACAAAAATGCATATAAAATGTATACCTTTAAGAATAATAAAAAAATATTTTTGGGGGTTGCGTTCTACAATACAACATATAATAAGTTAGTAGCAGATAAAATATTTTTAAGGGGGCTTGAGGATGCTGATTTTTAACAGTTTGGATGAGATTGAAAACATAGAACCTTCAGTCATCGCATTTGGGAATTTTGATGGTATTCATCTGGGTCATCAGGAAATTATCAAGAAATCGGTGAAGAGTGCCGGCGTATCAAATTTGAAAAGCAGCGTTTTTACTTTCTCGAATCACCCTAAGAATTTAATTAAGTGTGGATCGACGGTGAAAAATATTCTTTACCCAGATGAAAAGGCAAAAATTATTGAGAGCCTGGGGATAGATTATCTATTTAACATCCCTTTTGATGAAACCATCATGAATATGGATCCCATGGTGTTTATCGATGACTTGCTTGTGGATAAATTAAGAATGAAGGAAGCGTACTGTGGATTTAATTTTAGATTTGGACATAAAGGCAAGGGAACACCTCAATCCCTTTTGAAAGAGGGAGAAAGATGTGGCTTCGGGCTTCATGTACTCCAGCCATATACAGTGGATGGCAACGTTGTCAGCAGTTCTCTGATCAGAAGCTTGATTGCAGATGGAAAGGTTGATCAATGTGAGAAATATCTGGGCAGGAATTATTTCATTGGTGGTGAAGTGCAAGTAGGAAATAAAATCGGCAGGACAATTGGATTCCCGACATCGAACATAAATGTGGATGAAACCATGGTAACCCCTTCCAACGGCGTGTATATAACCATTTGCATTTATAATGGGATAAGGTATCCAAGTGTTACAAATGTTGGCGTTCGCCCAACAATCGGAGAATACGCCAAGAATGTTGAAACGCATATTTTCCATTTTGATAAAGAATTATATGGTAAAAACATTAAAGTGGAGTTTTTGCAAAAAATAAGAGATGAACTAAAATTCGACAATGTGGAGATCTTAAAAGAACATATAAAAAATGATTGCCTTTTAGCAAAAGAGTACCATATTCAGCATGGTTTGCTGTAAAAAAATGAATACCAATGGCTAGAAAACAGTATGCAAAAAATACGCCCAAAAACTGGACAAAACCATATGATTTATGATATCATGAGTTGTTAATTAAAGAATACCTAATGCTTAGTTTTTTGACACTCCGACAGAGACCCGGCATAAGGTGAATGAAGAAAAGGAGAAATACAATGATTACACAGGAAAAGAAGACCGAAATTATTAAGAAGTTTCAAACAAAAGAAGGAGATACTGGTTCTCCAGAAGTTCAGGTTGCTATTCTGACTTTTAGAATCAATGATTTAAATGAACATTTAAAGATTCACAAAAAAGATCATCATTCTAGAAGAGGCCTATTGAAAATGGTTGGTCAAAGAAGAAACCTTCTTAATTACTTGAAGAATAAGGATATCGAAAGATACAGAACGCTTATTGCTGAATTAGGATTAAGAAAGTAATACAAGGGAATTCAGGCGGGGGTTTTCCCCGCTTTTATTTATATTTTATTGGATTTATTAAAAAGATATTAACAGGAGGTAGTTGTTAATGAGATTTGAAGATTACAGAGTATTTAAAACAGCAGTTGGAGGCAGACTTTTACAGTTAGAAATTGGTAAGGTTTGTGAACAGGCCAACGGACAGGTTATGGTTAGATACGGAGATACCGTGGTGAACGTGACTGCCACAGCAAACAATTCAGTGAGACAGGATATTGATTTTTTCCCATTAAGCGTAGACTATGAAGAAAGAATGTATGCTGCAGGGAAAATCCCGGGTGGATTCATAAAAAGAGAAGGTAGACAAAGTGAAAATGCTATTCTTGCATCAAGACTGATTGACAGACCAATCAGACCACTTTTCCCTAAAGGATTTTACAATGAAGTTCAGATTGTTGCTACAGTCATGGGCATAGATTATGATTGTGCACCAGAAATTATGGCAATGATTGGTTCATCTGTAGCACTTTCCATATCAGATATTCCTTTTGACGGGCCAACGGCATCCGTGCTTGTGGGTTTGGTAGACGGTGAGTTCATCATCAATCCGACTTCAGAACAAAAAGCTGTCAGTGATCTACATCTTGTTGTTTCTGGTACAAAGGCAGCGGTTATGATGGTTGAAGCTGGCGCTAAAGAAGTCAAAGAAGACGTGATGCTTGAAGCAATTATGTTCGCTCACGCTGAAATAGCAAAGATCGTTGAGTTTATCGAAGAAGTGGTACGTGAAGTTGGAAAGCCTAAAAAGGAATTCAGTTTAAGTAAAGTCAGCGAAGAAATCGATCAGGCTGTTAGAGCCTATACCAACGATAAAATGAGAGCAGCCATTCAAACTTTTGACAAAGTTGAAAGATTAGAAAATATGGATGCCGTTGAAGTTGAAGTAAAAGAGTACTTTGCGGATATTTATCCTGATAACAAGAAAGATATTGGCGCCGTGCTATACAGCATTACAAAAGAACAGGTCAGAGGCATGATTCTTGATGAAGGTATCAGACCAGACAACAGAAAATTGGATGAAGTGAGACCAATTTGGTGTGAGACAGGATTTTTGCCAAGAGCACATGGTACAGGACTGTTTAAAAGAGGACAGACGCAGGTTCTTTCCGTATTGACCCTGGGGCCTCTTGGAGATTCTCAGACAATTGATACGATTAGCGAAGAAACCACAAAGAGATACATGCATTACTACAACTTCCCGCCATATTCAGTTGGTGAAGCAAAGCCAATGAGAGGCGCAGGAAGAAGAGAAATCGGCCACGGCGTACTTGCAGAAAGAGCATTGCTTCCAGTATTGCCAAGTGTTGATGATTTCCCGTATGCGATCAGAATCATCTCAGAAGTTTTATCTTCAAACGGAAGTACTTCACAGGCATCTGTTTGTGGTAGCACACTTTCGTTGATGGATGCAGGTGTACCGATTAAAGCACCAGTTGCTGGTATCGCCATGGGTCTGATTGAACGAGTTGAAGCAGATGGAACAAGTAAAATTGCCATTCTATCAGATATTCAGGGAATGGAAGACTTCTTGGGAGACATGGACTTTAAGGTTGCCGGTACTGCTGA
>JBBRXC010000080.1:0-7454 GCA_038248745.1 Peptostreptococcales bacterium
ATTTTTATTCGGTGGATTAAGCATACTTGGATTGAGATTACAAAGCATGGGGGTAAATGTCTCCCAATATTTGGTGGATATGATTCCATATATTGCAACAATAGTAATTGTTATTGTCAGCACCATGAGAAATAGAAAAGAAGGCCTTCCACCTGGAGATCTGGGCAACGCGTACTTCAGGGAAGAAAGATAATTTAAGAATGACTGATTGCAAGGGCTTTGAAAAAACGAAGCCCAATGTCGGCTACTTATAATGGGCTTGTCGGATGATTATAATGGCCTTGTCGGATGCTTATAATGGCCTTGTCGGATGCTTATAATGGCCTTGCACAATCGGTTGCGCTGCCGGTGAGGATGTCAAGGCCGTGCTCAATAGAAGCCATGGTGTATTCAAGCACTTCGGAGATGGCTTTAGGGCTTCCAGGCATATTTACAATCAGAGTGTTGCCTCGAAGGCCGGCCTCTGCTCTTGAGAGCATTGCTCGTGGTGTTATTTGAAGGGATAGAGATCTCATGGCCTCAGGTATGCCAGGGGCCCTTCTTTCTATTACTTCCAAAGTAGCTTCAGGCGTTACATCTCGATGCGAAAAACCGGTGCCTCCGGTTGTTAAGATGAGGTGGATGCCGTCTTTATCCGCCATTGAAATCATGGTTTGCTTAATGATTTCTTTGTCATCTTGTACCATAATGTATTTTTCAACCTTGAAATTTTTATGCTTCGAAACGATTGATTCGATGGCGGGCCCTGATAAATCTTCTCTTAATCCGATGGATCCCTTGTCGCTGGCCGTTATGATTCCTACCTTATACATAAGTTGTCCTTTCTTATTATATCTTTGCAGGTTATAGCAATTAATAATATCTTATTATATAATAGAGATTGCAATAGTTCTAGTACAAAAGTGAAACAAGAGGGTTTTTAAATGAAAACTGTAAATTTAATATTAACAATTATTCTGGTAATCAGCATCCCGATTTCCATTATTTGCTTGACAAATAATTTGACGACCAGAATGCCGGATTTATATCAGTATGAGCTGAAATCCACGGAGACATTAAAAGACTTGTCTGTAGAAAAAAATGAAGACGAAATGGGTCAGTTTTTTTCTGAATTCATGATGGGTAAAACACAAAAATTTCAAATAGAATATCAATTTGGAGATAATACAGATACTTTGTTCACACAGGATGAACAGAATACAATGAAGAAATTTAAAAGCTTAAGCAATACGATACTGTTTACAGGACTTGTTGCCTTGTTTTTTTCTTTCGTTTCTTATGTCTTGTTGTATAAGCAGAATCTAAAAATACTGTTAAGGCGAACTTTTTTAAAGGCAACAGTTCTTTTTGCAGCTTCTATTGGCGGGATCACTTTAGCGACATTATTTTCGCCACTCATTAAAATGCAGTATGCATTTTTGTTTGACTACGAATTGAAATCATTTTTAGCACTTCCTAAGCTGTTGCCGAAATCCTTTTTTATACATTCAGCACTGGCAACGGTTGTTTTATCTATCATTGTTATGGCAATATTATGGTACTTCACATGGAAGATTACAAAGCAAAGAAGAATTTTTGGCGCATCAAGATAGGAGGAAATTTTATGGTATATGTTCATTTGGCTGAAGGATTTGAAGAAATTGAGGCAGTAACAATAGTAGATGTTCTTAGAAGAGGTGAGATTCAAACATTTTTTGTCTCAATGGAAAAAGAAAAATTTGTGCGCGGAGCTCATGGGATTTTGATAGAAGCTGATATGACATTTGAAACAGCGGATTATGATTTATGTGACATGATTGTCCTCCCGGGTGGTACGCTAGGAGCAAAAAGTCTTGCAGAAAATGAAGAGCTTTTGATAAAAATAAAAGAGTTTGACAAACAGGGCAAATATTTGGCAGCTGTATGTGCAGCACCCATGGTGTTTGCAGCAGCTAATATATTGAATGGAAAAGATGCAACGATTTATCCGGGTATGGAATCTTATTTGGAAGGCGCTAAATTGAACACAAACAATGTCGTCATTGACGGTAATATTATAACGTCCAAAGGACCCGGTACCTCAATGGAGTTTGCATTAACGATTGTTGGAATATTAATGGGGTTGTCAGTATCGGATAAATTAAGGAAGGGTCTCATAATTTAATGGAAAGTAAAATTGATTTGCATGTACATACCTATTATTCTGATGGAACCTTATCTCCGACAGAAATTATTAAATGGGCGAAGAAGTCGAAACTAGACCAGATCGCTATCACAGACCATGATGGCATCGATGGAATTCAAGAAGCGCTAATTGCAGGTGAGGCTCTCGAGATTGTTGTAATTCCTGGGATTGAATTTTCTGTTGATGAATCAAACGGCCTTGGGTTGCATATACTTGGATACCATATTGATATATTTAACGAGGATTTGAAAAATAAATTAGCATATATAAAACAAAAACGCAAAGAACGAAATGATAAATTGATAACGGTTTTATCTGATTTGGGATATCCCCTTGTTTATGCGGACATGCAGAAGAGAGGGTCGGGGAATTATATAGGAAAGCCGGATTTTGCAAGAGGACTTATTCATAAAAAGTATATCAGTAAATTTTCGGAGGCCTTTCAGGTGGGTCAGTTTTTAATGGCTGAGAACGTAAGAAAGATAAAAAAAGAAAAGCTGTCTGCAAAAGAAGCCATTGCGCTGATTAACGGAGCGGGAGGGATTGCTGTATTGGCGCACCCAATGAAAGTGACTGGGTTAAGTGGGGAGTATTTTACGGAGCTGGAAAATCTGATTATAAAACTGAAAGGATACGGATTAAAAGGAATGGAATGTTTCTATCCAGAGCACAGTGAGGAAGAGACAATGAAACTTGTAAATCTGGCCGAAAAACACAAATTGCATATAACGAAAGGCTCAGATTATCACGGGCCGAAAGAATAGCCGAAAGAATAGAAAAAAACATTTGACATAATTTTCCATCAATGGTAAAATAAGGTACAAAACAAAAGGGGTTTTGCATTTTATATTTGAAAGGAGATTAATGATGTCAACAAATGAAAAAGAAAAAGATGAAGTTACGTTTGAAGTGGTAGAGCACTTAGGGGTAGTAGCTTCTTATCCAACAGGCTGGAAAAAAGAGCTTAACAAGGTGGCATGGAACGGAAACGCGGCTAAATATGACCTGAGAGATTGGGATGAAAGCCACGAGCATATGTCAAGAGGGATCACCCTACACCAAGAAGAAGCAAAAAAAGTATTTGAATTATTACAGGCTGTAGAATTTTAAACGAAACGGTGGGAGCAGATATAAGTATCTGCTCCCATTTACTTTTTTCTAAAAAAAGGGTTACATTTAAGAAGGTATGCCGTATAATTGTTAAAAGGGGGTGAAGGTAATGGAAGTTCGCTTAATAAAAGGCCCAAGAACAAATCCAATAGATATTGACGTGAAATGTGGTATTACTATAGAAGAACTTATTGGTGAGGTTAAAAAAGAATTGCCTTACACAATAATCGCAGCGAAGGTGAACAATAAGATAGAATCACTGACATATAGGCTGCAAAGGCCAGCCGAGTTAGAATTGCTGGACATGAGAAATCAGGCTGCAAATTTAATTTATCAGTATAGCCTTTCATTAATATATTTGAAGGCCATTCATGATATTCTCGGAAAAGTTCAGGTAGAGATTGCAAATTCTTTGAATAAAGGATTGTTTACAAATATTAAAACGATGAAACCTATTACAAAAGAGGATGTTGAAAAAATCGAGAAAAGGATGAGAGAAATCGTAACGGAAGACATTCCTTTCGTGAAACATATCGTTGATAAAGATACTGCATTAAATCAATTGATTTCCGATGCCCAAAGAGAAAAAATAAGGATGCTCCAAAAAGCAGGAGATGCTAAAAGGGTAAAGTTCTATTCCTTAGAGGACACCTGCGATTTTTTTTATGGGATGATGGTGCCTTCTACAAGATATATTGAACATTTCGAATTGCGCAAGTACAAGTCTGGTGTGTTACTTAGATTTCCACATCAAAAAAATCCGGATCAAATACCGGAGTATATAGATGAAAAAAATTTATACGAAGCCTTCGCAGAGGAGACCAGATGGGAGAACCTGATGGAGGTTAGATATGTGAGTGATCTAAACGACAAAATTGCCAATGAAGAATATAAAGAACTTATCCAAATTTCTGAAGCTCTTCACGAAAAAAAAATCGCCGAAATCGCAAATTTGATATCAAAAGAAAATAAAAGAATAATATTGATTGCAGGGCCTTCCTCATCGGGGAAAACAACTTTTGCCAGAAGACTTTGTATCCAGTTAAAGGTAAACGGGATGAAGCCCCTTTATTTGGGAACTGATGATTATTATTTGGAGCGAAACGCTACGCCTGTTGACGAATACGGCGAAAAAAACTTTGAAGATCTGCAAGCGATTGATATTAAACTGTTTAATAGTCAGCTAAATGATTTGCTTGAAGGGAAAATGGTTGATATTCCAGAGTTTGACTTTTATGAAGGAACCAAGGTATTCGGTAAAAGACCTACGAAAATCAAGGCAAATCAGCCAATAGTGATTGAAGGAATCCATGGATTAAATAAAGAGCTTACCGCAAATTTGCCGGATGAAGAAAAATTTAAAATATATATCAGTCCTTTTACTCAGTTGAATATTGATGAACATAATAGAATCCCCACAACAGACGCACGAATGTTAAGAAGAATGGTAAGAGATTCTCAATTCAGGGGATATTCTGCTAAAAAAACCATTGAATTTTGGCCAAAGGTTCGGACAGGAGAAGATAAAAACATTTTCCCCTTCAGCAATGAGGCGGATGTGCTTTTTAATTCGGCCCATATTTATGAGTTGGCTGTGTTAAAAAAATATGCAGAACCATTATTATTAGAAATTAAGCCGGAGGAACCGGAATATAGTGAAGCAATAAGAATGTTGAAATTTATCAATTTTTTTGATGTCATTGAAGATGATTCAATTATAGTGAATAACTCTATTATTAGAGAGTTTATTGGAGGAAGTATATTCGTATGAAAAGTATAAATATTATAGGCGGAATTACAGCTGATATAGAAGGCAATCCATATGGGCAGCTGATTATGGCGGAGTCAAATCCAGGTAAAATCACCATGTCTTATGGTGGAGTAGGAAGAAATATTGCTGAAAATCTGGCTCGAATTGGGGCTGAAGTAGGCTTTGTTTCAGTTGTTGGAGATGATTTCACAGGAAGAGGCGCCGTAAGGGAACTGGGCGATCTTGGTGTGGACATTGAACATATAAATCTGCTGGCAGAGGAAAATACCGCTATCTACTTGTCTATATTAAATATTTTTGGAGAAATGGAATTGGCTCTTTGTAATATGGATATTTTGGAAAAAATTTCAACAAGTATCATTGACAATGCTATGGATAACCTTAGGGCATCAAAAATAATCGGCATAGATACCAATCTCACCGAAGAGACGTTAGCCTATTTAATTGAAAAGCTTGATGGTATTCCCTTATTCCTTGATCCGGTATCTGCAGCAAAATCCGAAAGAGTGAAGAACCTGATTGGAAAATTTCATACGATTAAGCCGAATAGAAAAGAGGCAGAAACCATCACGGGGCTGTCTATATTGAATGAAGATGAATTGATGCAGGCGGGAAAATGGTTTGAGGAAAAGGGCGTTAAAAGGATATTTATAACCCTTTCGGGGGGTGGAGTGTATTATAAGGAAGGTTCTGTTGAAGGGATTTTAAGGCCAGGGCAGGTTTCTATTGTAAGCGCTACTGGGGCTGGAGACGCGTTTTCGGCGGCAATAATGGATGGGTTTGTCAGGGGAATGAATGTAGAAGAAACGGCAAAATACGGCATGGCTGCAGCTTCAATTGCAATGGAATCAAAGACGCCGGTTAACCCTACTATTTGTTTTGAAGAAATAATGAGGAGAATGAAAAATGGTTAAGGATTTTCTGGATATTAATCCGGAGGTTTTAGAAGCAATAAAAAATGGGAAACCTGTAGTGGCTTTGGAATCGACGATCATAGCCCATGGCATGCCTTTTCCTAAAAATGTTGAAACGGCAATGGCTGTAAATCAGGTTATCAGAAATAATGGGGCGATTCCGGCAACCATAGGAATTATAAAGGGACGAATAAAGGTTGGGCTCACGGACGAAGAAATACATTACATGGCGAAGGCATCAAATGTTTTAAAGGTTAGCCGAAGAGATTTGCCTTTTGTTATTTCGCGAGGACGAGATGGCGCAACAACGGTTGCGGCAACAATGATAGCTGCTAATATGGCTGGAATCAGGATTTTTGTTACAGGAGGTATCGGTGGTGTTCATAGAGGCGCAGGAGAAAGCTTTGATATATCTGCAGATCTAGAAGAACTTAAAATGACGGATGTGGTTGTTGTCTGTGCGGGCGTAAAGTCTATTCTTGATATAGGGGCAACCCTAGAATATCTGGAAACTTCAGGAGTCCCTGTCATCAGTCATGGCACAGATGAATTCCCGGCTTTTTACAGCAGAAAAAGCGGCTATAAAACGGAAATCGCCCTTGATGAACCAAAAGAAATCGCAGAATTAATTCATATGAAATATCAACTGGGACTAAAAGGTGGTGTTGTTGTTGCATGCCCAATCCCCAAAGAGCATGAAATACCTTTTGATGAAATGGATGATATCATAAAACAATCATTGGCATCGTGTAAGGAAAAAAATATTACGGGAAAAAGAATAACGCCTTTTCTCCTTGATAATGTAAAGCAATTGACAGAAGGCCGCAGCCTGGAAGCGAACATTCAGTTGGTCTTAAATAATGCTGCCGTTGGCGCGAAAATCGCAAAGTGTCTAAGTGGTGTAACATGAAAGAATTTAAAATAATTTATCGAAAGGTGATAAACTAAAAAAAAGGGGTATAAAATTAATTATTGAAAGTTATAGTTAAAACAGCATTTTGGAGGATAATATGAAAGATTTAAAAGGAACGAAAACATACGATAATTTAATGGCAGCTTTTTCAGGAGAGTCGCAAGCAAGAAACAAGTATACTTATTATGCTTCCGCTGCTAAAAAAGAAGGCTATGAACAAATCTCAGCATTGTTTTTAGAAACAGCCGCCAATGAAATGGAACATGCAAAACTTTGGTTTAAAGCAGCTCACGGGGTTGGAACTACAGTAGAAAATCTTCTTGATGCAGCTGCCGGAGAACATTATGAGTGGACAGATATGTACAAAAATATGGCGATTACAGCAAGAGAAGAAGGATTCCCGGAAATTGCTGCTCAAATGGAAGGCGTGGCGGGAGTAGAAGCAAAGCACGAAGAAAGATATAATAAACTTGCACAGAACATTAAAGAATGTAAAGTATTTGAAAAGGATGAAGTTGTGACATGGAAATGTGCAAACTGCGGACATATACACGTAGGGAAAAATGCACTAAAGGTTTGTCC
>JBBRXC010000081.1:0-7390 GCA_038248745.1 Peptostreptococcales bacterium
CGGTTATTACCGCCATTATATTTACAATCGTTTCCCATTAAACACGAGCTGATAATGTACATACTGTCACCCCATCTCCGCCTTCCGTGTAGCTGCCTTTTCTATAGGAATCTACATGTTTATGACTTTTGAACATATGTGTAAGACCTTCTCTTAAGATCCCGGCACCTCTGCCATGAATGATGGTGACTTCTTGAAGCCCTGCTATATATGCGTCATCCAGATATTTCTCCACATCCATCAGTGCATCATCCAGGTTTTTTCCGATCACATTGACACTTGTTGACACTTCTTCTGTTTTATATTTATACACACTTGCATATTTTGATTTTTTCGGTTGCGGTTTTTTCTTGGTTCCATCAATAATAAGCATTAATGTTGACATATTTGTATTGATTTTAATATTGCCGACTTGAACCTGTAAATCTCCTTTGTCATCCGGCATGGTGAGAATTTCGCCATTTTGATTCAGATTGACCAATTTGACCCGCTCCCCAATTTTTATTTCTGCCAATTTTATTGGGTTATCATTTTCAATCAAGGTCTCTTTCACTCGAAGCTTCGCTTCCGTTGCTCTCAGTTTATTCTTGTTTTCTTCAAACACAGTCTGTCTTTCAGAGGCGTTTTCAAGCTGTTTGATTTCTTTTAATTCCTTTTGTACTTCGTCCACAATCTGTTTGGCATCCCGCACAATATCTTTTGCTTCCTGCCTTGCCTTTTCAATGATTGCTGTCTGTTTTTCTTCTAGCTTGCTTTGCCGGCGATCGAAATCTTCCTTCTGTTTTTGCATGGCTATTTTCAGCATAATTGCCTCATCCCGTTCCAATTCTGCCTTTTTCTTGTCTGCTTCAATGGAACTGATGACTGTTTCAAACTCAATTTCTCCTTTGTCAATCAGGGTCCTTGCCTTCTCAATCAATTCTTTCCTCAGCCCTATTCGTTGAGAAATTTCAAATGCGTTGGATTTTCCTGGGATTCCCAAGAAAAGCCTGTAGGTTGGCCGCAATGTCTCCACATTGAATTCCATGGACGCATTTTCCACCCCCGGTGTGGCAAGTGCATATTTCTTCAGTTCTGTGTAATGGGTGGTTGCCATGGTCCTGGATCCCTTGCTGTACAAATCATCAAGAATGGAGATGGCCAGGGCTGCTCCCTCTGTGGGATCAGTGCCAGCACCCAGTTCATCCAAAAGAACCAGGGTTTCATCGTCTGTGTTTTCCACAATCTCAACAATATTATTCATATGGGATGAAAAGGTACTTAAACTTTGTTCAATACTTTGTTCATCCCCAATATCGGCATAAATCTTCGTAAATACCGGCATTTCACTGCCATCAGCAGCAGGAATATGGAGCCCTGATTGGCTCATCATGGCCAGAAGGCCAACGGTTTTTAAGGTGACTGTTTTGCCACCAGTGTTGGGTCCAGTAATGACCAGTGTATTGTTTTCCCTACCAAATTCAATATTAATCGGCACCACATCTTTCGGATTGATCAGCGGGTGTCTGGCTTGAATCATTTTAATATATCCATTCTCGTTGATCATTGCTTCTGAAGCCTTTTGTTTACAGGAAAGCTTTCCCTTTGCAAAGATAATATCCAGTTGAAGCAGCAATTTCTGGTTATTCAGCAACTGCAGAAAATCTTCCGCCACCTGACCTGATAGTTCAGCGAGAATTCGTTCGATCTCCACCCGCTCATCCAGTTCAAATTGTCTCAACTCATTGTTCAATGTGACAATGGCCTGGGGTTCTATAAATAAAGTCGCCCCAGTTGCTGATTGATCATGTACGATGCCAGGGAATCTGGCTTTATGCTCCTGCTTAACAGGGATCACGTATCTCCCCTGCCTCATGGTTACAATAGAATCTTGGAGCATGGTTCGGTTTTCTGATGAATTCAAAATTTGTGTCATCTTGCTTTTGATCGCTTCATTTTGCCGGATGATGGCACGACGAATACTTTTTAGCTCCGAACTGGCATTATCAGACATTTCATCTTCAGAAAGGATACATCTGTCAATATTTTCCGCCAGGTACTTGTCGGCAAACAGCACTTCTCCAATGCCCTTAATAATGGGCAATGGGGGCAACTCACTTTTTAGGAAATTGATGGTTCTGCTAGCCGTGTTTATATTGTACAACACCTCCAGCAACTGCTTCATGGTAAGGGTGCCTCCCTTGTTGGCCATGTGCAGGCTATTTTCTATATCATAAAAAGCCCCAATGGGCGGCGCGCCTTTGTGGACAATCACCAGGACCGCTTCACTGGTTTCAGCCAGCAGTTCCTTGATCTGGTACACATCGACCAACGGTTTCATTTCACTGATCACTTTTTTGGCCAGTTGAGACGCAGCCTCTTCCATTAAAAATGCGATTATTTTATTATATTCTAATACCTTAAATGCTTTCTGATTCATCTTTTCCCTTTTTCCAATTCTCCCTTCAAACGAATGTTTTCCATCTGAATGTCAAAATAATTGCTCTCAAGTTCTTTATATTTATCCTCATTTTGCAAGGATTCTGCCATTTTAGTTTTTTCTCCCAACAGCCTTTTTAATTCCTGGTTTTTCTCGGTTGCCTGGTTTAGTTCTTCTTTAAAATGAGAAAAACTTTTTTTAGTTTCTTCCCAAAGTTGCTCAAAGTGATGGGCATCTCTTCGCAGTCTGCCAATTTCACTCTCCAACTCAGCATGTTTTATAATCTCTTCAAAGTAATCATCTGCAATATTCACTGCGGCAAGCACTGCCAGAGAAACAGCAGATCCTTTGGAAAGGTTATTGGAAATCTCAGTCATTTTACAGTCTACGTAATCAGCAACTTTTATAATCTGTTCTCTTGATTTTTCACCTGCGATCGTATATTCCTGCCCATAGATTTTCACATTCACTTTATTGTTTTCCATGCTTTCCTCCTTGAAGCCAATAAGCCCATTATAAGCATCCTAGATTTTTCGTAAGGTGGCTTGCGCCTTTTCCTTTAACGCTGACAACACTTTATTGTGAACTTTTGCGACATCTTCCTCCGTCAGTGTCTTATCTGCACCTCTGTAAGTCAATGCAAATGCCACACTTTTCTGACCTTCACCGATTTGTTTTCCTCGATAAACATCAAACAACTGTATCTTTTCAAGAATGTCAGAACCGTTTTCTTTTATAATATTTTCCAGCATGCCAACCTGTACATCTTCTGCAACAAGAAGCGCAATATCTCTTGATGTAGATGGATATTTTGGTAGAGGCTTGTAGAACTTATCAATATTGGCTGCCTTCATCACTGTATCAAACATCAATTCACAGCAGTAACATTTTGTATTGATGCCATATTTATCACAGACTGCAGGGTGTACTTCCCCCATGATGCCAAGCTCCACATCGCCAAGAAGTATTCTTGCACAACGGCCTGGATGGTAAACCCCATATTCACTTTCACTTTCAAACCGAATGTCCGTGATGCCGAAAATCCTTAACAGTTCAACCAGCATTCCCTTTAGGGTATAAAAACTTTCCTCTTTGCCATAGGTTGCAATAACCATGGCATCCTGTTCCTCTGGGAGCCCTTCCGGATCTATCATATTCTGAGTAAAGGTATTTCCTATTTCAAATGCTCTCACCTTGTCAATATTTCTCGAAAAATTTCTACCAAGTATTTCCATCATATTTGGTGTCAAAATAGTTCTCATCACTGAATTTTCTTCTCCTAGGGGATTGATAATTGTCACAAAGTTTCTTTCCCATGAATCTTCAGCTATTCTCACAAAATCAACACCCTTGGGGCTGACAAAAGAATAGGTCTGCACTTCATTAGCGCCTAACCCGCACATTGTCTGCTTGGCCAAATCGGTCAACTGTCTTTCTCTACTTTTTCTTGCTTCCTGGTTCCCTCTAGGAAGGGTCATCGGCATTTTATCATACCCCACCATCCTAGCAACTTCTTCTATAAAGTCAATTTCCTCTACTAGATCCTGACGAATAGAGGGAGGGGTTACCTGCATCACTTCATCATTTCCTTCTACTTTCATTTCCAGCGATTCGAAAATACCTGCCATCTCTTCTCTTGTTATATGAATACCAAGAACATTGTTGACTCTAGCTGTTCTCACCTGAACCGCAGGCATGGTGGAGGGTACCGGATAAACATCCACACTGCCACCAACCACTGATCCCGCGCCTAACATTTCTATCAATTTGCAAACTCGATCTGCCGCTGCTTCACAAAGATTCGGGTCGATCCCCTTTTCGAATCTTGAAGACGCTTCTGTTCGAAGGGTCAATTTCTTTGATGTCGACCGAATAGAGTCTCCATTAAAGTTGGCAGCTTCTATTAATATAGTGGTTGTATCTGCTGCGATTTCTGAATTTTGGCCACCCATAATCCCTGCAATCGCCACGCTTTTTGAAGCATCTTTAATAAGTAGCATATTGTCATTCAGTTTTCTTTCTGAACCATCCAGGCTGACAAACACTTCTCCCTGTTTTGCCGTGTCCACAATAATCTTGGCGCCTTCAATACATCTGATATCAAACGCATGTAGCGGATTTCCATATTCCAGCATCACAAAATTTGTAATGTCTACGATATTGTTGATGGGACGCATTCCTGCAAACATCAATTTTTTTTGAAGCCACCATGGGGATTCCTGAATTTTAACGTCCGTGACCACTCTTGCCACATAACGTTTACACAACTCAGGTTTTCTTATTTCAACAGCGATATAATCTCCGGCTGATCCGGTTTCCTTCTCACATTTTGTTTCAGGGTATTGAAGTGTTTCACCGAACGTGGCCGCTGACTCACGAGCCATGCCAATCATACAAAGACAATCTGGTCTATTTGGGGTAATTTCAAAATCAACAATCCCGGTCTTCAATCCAAGGACCTCAACCAAATCCTGCCCCATTTTCCAGCTATCGTCCGGCAGCAATCCATTTAATATCCAAATCCCGCCCCTTTGTGCAGACGGAATCACCTTGTCTTCAAATCCCAATTCTTCTAGTGAGCATAGCATGCCATTGGATTCAATGCCTCTCAGGGTTCCTTTTACAATTTTTTTATTGCCCGGAAGTTTGCTTCCATGGATGGCAACAGGAATAAATGCTCCCTCAAACACATTGGTTGCGCCGGTGACAATTTGAGATAATTCTTCTTCCCCTATTTCAACGTAACAGATCACCAGTTTATCCGCATTGGGATGATTTTCTATTCTTTCTATTTTACCAACGACAACATCGTTGATTTCTTCCCCGAAAATCTGGCAGGTCTCCAAATTTGAACCTGACATAATCATCTTCTCACAAAATTCGTCTAAACTGCTATTCACAGTTGTATAATCTTTTAACCACTCTACTGGTACTAACATCAGGTCACCTCCTATTTAAACTGGTTGATGAAACGCATATCATTTTCATAGAAAAGTCTAATGTCATCAACCTCATACTTAAGCATCGCAATTCTTTCCACACCCATACCGAAGGCAAAACCAGTGAATCTTTCCGTATCCACCTCTCCAACCTTCAATACATTTGGATGGACCATCCCGCAGCCCAATATTTCAATCCAGCCGCTTCCCTTACAAACTCTGCAGCCCTTGCCACCACATTTAAAACAAGAAACGTCCATCTCTGCACTAGGTTCCGTAAACGGAAAATGATGGGGTCTAAATTTGGTTTTCACCTGAGATCCAAACAGCTGTTTTGCAAAGCTATCCAACGTACCTTTTAAATCAGCCATGGTGATTCCTTCATCTACAACCAACCCTTCCACCTGATGAAACATAGGGGAATGGGTTGCGTCCGGCGTATCACATCTGAAACATCTGCCTGGTGAAATAACCATAATAGGCGGTTCCGTTGACATCAATGTTCTAACCTGAACCGGTGAGGTTTGTGTTCTTAGCAATGTATTTTCTGTAATATAAAAGGTGTCGCTATAGTCTCTTGCCGGATGATTTGGCCCGGCGTTCAGTGCGTCAAAATTATTAAAAACAGTTTCCACCTCAGGACCATCTGAAATACTAAATCCCATGGACATAAAAACTCTGGAAATTTCATCGATTGTCAACGTGATGGGATGTTTCACCCCAAGGGTCATTTCAACACCAGGCTCTGTTACATCAATTTTTTCCATGATGAATTTTGCCTCTCTGGCAGCATTTTTTACTTGAACAAACTTTTCTTCAAGCATTGTTTCAATTTCATTTCTCACATTATTGGCTTTTAAACCAAGCTCTTTTCTTTCTTCTGGACCAAGCTTGCCCATTGAACGAAGAATTTCAGTAAGCGCGCCTTTTTTACCAAGGAGTCTGACTCTAATTTCTTCTGCTTCCAATACGGACGCCACTTTTTGTATTTGCTCATTTGCATCCTTTAATATTTTTTCTAACTGATGTTGCATTTATTTTCTCCATTTCTATCTATTTTCGAATCGCTTCAAACATGACAATGCCAGCTGCAACAGCCGCATTCAATGATTCCACGGTCCCTACCATTGGGATCTTGATTCTGATATCAGCGCCTTCCATTAATTCTCTGCATATCCCATTTCCCTCATTCCCAATCACTAATCCGATATTATTTTTTAAATCTAACTCATAATAATTAATCTCCGTATCAAAACAGGTACTAACTATTTTCTTGTCATATTTTTTCAACTGTTTGATTACTTGCGCCGGCGATTCATAAAATAGCACCGGCATCCTAAAGACAGAACCAGCGGCAGCTCGAATAACCTTTGGGGCATATACATCTACTGTTCCTTTTAAAACAATCACTCCCTGGTATCCCGCGGCTTCTGCCGTTCTAATAATGGTACCTATATTCCCTGGGTCCTGAAGCCTGTCTAAAATAACCACATTCCCCGGTTTAGCCAACAGTCGCTTCTCAATTTCTTCCTGTGTTTCACTGCTTTTCTTGATGACCCCTATGACTCCCTGGCTTGCCTCTGTTTGTGCCAGTTTTTCAAATAGTTTTTCCGTTAGCCCAATGACTTCAGCCCCTTTGAAAAGCGCCTCATTCTCAAGTAATTTCTGGCCAGCGGTGATTTTTTGGCCAGCGAAAAGTTTCTGGTCCGCGAGGATTTTTTCGCTAAACACAACCAGCTGAATCTCGGCCCCGCTTTTAATGGCTTCCTCCATCAAATTAAAGCCTTCAATCAAGTAAAGTCCCAGTTTGTCTCTGTACTTTTTTTGTGCAAGCTGACTGCATAATTTGAAGTTTTTATTCTCATTTGAATGAATTATTATCATAAAAGTAACTATCCCTTAATACTAGAAAAAGCCGGTATATTTTACCGGCTCATCAACGAAATATTTATTAGAAACCTTTGAAAGAATCTTTATTTAAAAAGGATGGAATATCAAACATTGCCGATTTTTTTTGTTCCACTGCTTTGGC
>JBBRXC010000082.1:0-7325 GCA_038248745.1 Peptostreptococcales bacterium
CCATTAACCGTTACTTTAATTCGCTTATTGTTTGATACTGTTTTCATCTGAAAATAATCCTCCTCTTAATGGGGTTTCTTAGTAGAAATTGATATTTAAAGAAATGTAAAAATTGAGATTGTTAAAATATTATTAATCCTAATCTACCACACAACACAACAAATTTCAAATGTTTTTTGTCGAGAATGAAAAGTTTATGCTTTATCTGTCGAGCCAGGTTGGCCTCATATATAATTTGATAGGATAAACGGCAAAATCATTCAGATCTTCCTTTTTGAGGCGCTGTTTCAACTCATCTAAAAGTTCCTCAATACAGGTATTAAAAATAATCGGGATACCCATCCTTTCAGATATTTCGCTACATAATTTATAGCCTTTTATTATTTCACCGACAGTGGTCTCTCTGATCAAGTGGGTATTATTAATGATGCCTTCTATTTTGATGCCCGTTTCATTCTGAATTTTTTTAATATGCTCGAGCGCACCATCCAGATGATCCGTTTCAGGTCTGTTTCCATTAATGACACAAAGCATGGTTGAATCCCCCGTGATAAAATACTTTTTAAACTGGTTTAACACTCTTGCGCCACTGTCATCTCCCCCCACATCAACAACGGCCAGATACTCTTTGTTTTCAAGTGGGGCCTTTAGTGCTGGGGAAATAGCCGGCATATCTTCCGTAATATCATATCCGTAGGAATTATGATGAACCACAATTCCTAAATTTTCCATATATTTCTGTCGTTCTCTGCTTCTGAAATATGGATTGGCAATATCCATATCCAGCAAAGCGACTTTCTCATGCTCTTTTCTTAAATTGATGGCCATGTTCACAGCAAATTCAGTTTTTCCGCTGCCGTAATGACCTGTGATGATGATGATTCGTTTCATTGTAAAATTCTTCATTATTTGCTCCAGGCTTCCAGTGCCTTCATATTAAGTGCGATAAGTTCCGTTTTTCCACCGGTCATTACCTCTTCAAATACTTTTTTCATAATAGAAAGTTCTACCACATTTGTAATTTGAATGATGGCACCAAGCATAACCATATTGGCTGTTTTTCCGTTTCCAACTTGTTCTTCAGCGATCTTGTTACAATCCACATAATAAACGTTGATATCGGTTCTGGCTGCCTTCTGCGTAATGATGGATGCATTGATGAATAAATCTCCTCCTGGTAAAAGCATATGCTCAAATTTATCAAGAGATGGTCCATTCATGGCCACCAAAACATCACAAGTGCTTGACAGTGGCGATGCGATGGGATCTTCAGAAATACAGACAGTGCAATTGGCCGTACCACCTCTCATCTCAGGGCCATAGGATGGCATCCAGGTAACTTCTTTGTCTTCATACATGGCTGCATATGCCAGCATCCTTCCAATCAGTAATACACCCTGTCCACCAAATCCCGCAATAAATATTTTTTTCAGACTCATTTATTTTACCTCCTCTGGACATTTAAACATCTTCAGTGGATAATACGGAATCATGTTTTCCTTTAGCCACTGTATAGAGTCTACAGGATTCAATCCCCAGTTTGTCGGACAAGTGGATAAAATTTCTACAAAAGCAAATCCCAGTTTCTTTTCCTGAATCTCAAAAGCCTTCTGAATAGCTTTCTTCGCTTTTCTTATTTCTCCCGGTGAAGAAAGGGAAACCCTTTCAACATAGACAGCCCCATCTATTGTTGAAATCAATTCCGCCATTCTAAGTGGCATTCCAGCCTGCGCAACAGTTCTTCCCTCTACGCAGGTGGTGGATTTCTGTCCAATCAGCGTCGTTGGGGCCATTTGCCCACCAGTCATGCCATAAATAGCATTATTGATAAAAAAGGTGCAAAATTTTTCTCCTCTATGTGCTGCATGAACAATTTCTCCTGTACCTATAGAAGCAAGATCTCCATCTCCCTGATAGGTGAAGACAGGGGCATTTGGGTGTACTCTTTTTATGCCGGAGGCCACTGCTGGCGCTCTTCCATGAGCGGCTTCAATCATATCAACGTTAAAATAATGATGTGCTACAATAGAACACCCTACTGGAGATACCCCAATGCAATTTCCCAGATCTCCTCTTTCTTCCAATACTTCCATGATCAAACGATGGGCAATGCCGTGTGTACAACCGGGACAGTAATGCATTTCCATTTCACGCATTCCTTTTGTATATTCAAATACTGGTTTCACTTAACCCACCTCCAACATCTTTTTAGTTCTCTCTGCCACTTCTATGGGATCAAGAAGCATCCCACCGACTCTATTAATTAGCGAAACAGGGAATCTGCCTTTCAATGCACATTCGACATCCTGTATCATCTGTCCTTGAGACAATTCAACAGAGATAACCTGTTTTGTCTTTGGCCCGATTTTGCTAAAAGCTTCCTTCGGGAAAGGCCATAATGTTTTAGGTCTGATCAAGCCTGTCTTTATCCCTTCATTTGCTAAAATATCCATCGCTTCAAGCACTACCCTTGCGGTGGAACCAAAAGCAACAAAAACTATTTCAGCATCCTCAAGATGAACTGTTTCAAAATCCGCAAGTTCTTTTTCAGCCTTCACATACTTAGGCCAGTAACTGTTTATATAATCCTCAAGAAGCTCTTGTTCCAGCCATACCGAATTAATGGCAATTCGGTCTCTTTTATTCTTGTGTCCGGTCAATGCCCAGGGTTTAGCTTCTGGAATTTCATTTTCCGTCAACGCATGTTTTGCCTCGGGAATAATAACAGGTTCCATCATTTGGCCAAGCATGCCATCTGCAGCAATAATGACAGGGTTTCTGTATTCATCTGCAACATCAAAAGCCTTTGTAATCATATCCATCGTTTCCTGAATAGAACTTGGTGCATAGACGATGCAGTGATAATCCCCATTGCCTCCCCCTCTTGTCACCTGATTATAATCTGCCTGTCCTGGCTGTATGGAACCGATTCCAGGGCCGCCCCTCATAATGTTAAGAATTACCATCGGAAGCTGCACAGAGGCAAGCAGTGAAATCCCTTCCTGCATCAGTGCAATCCCAGGTGAAGAAGATGAAATCATTACTCGCCCACCTGCCGCTGAAGCACCATAAGCCATATTAATGGCGGCCAGTTCACTTTCTGCCTGAATAAATTCACCGCCTACTTTTGCCAGTTCTCTCGACATATATTCCGGGATTTCGTTCTGTGGTGTGATCGGGTAGCCAAAGTAATATCTACAGCCTGCATTTAAAGCGGCCTTAGCGAAGGCTTCATTCCCCTTCATTAATTTTTTGTCAGTCATCTTTTTTATTCTCCTACTCTGTATACGGCAATAACGCCATCAGGACACATTAACGCACAGTTTGCGCATCCGATACATTCCTCCTCATTCATGATGGAGATGGGATGATACCCTTTTTTGTTAACCAGTACCTCGTCCAGTTTCAGTATTTTCTTTGGACATGCTGCCACGCAAAGCTCGCAGCCTTTGCACCGATCAGTTCTTAATATTAATTTTCCTTTAACCAATTGCATCACTCCCTTTTCCTATTGTTTTTTATTGACTATGTTTTTGTTTTAAATTAAACTGTAACTATCTTTATTTTTTTTAAAATCAAACTATCATTATCTATATTTTGTTTGGATTTAAGCTATAGCGATCCTTTAGAGTCAGGAGTAAAACATTATGAGTGAAATCTCTCAACACGTTGGGCAACGGATAAAAAAATATAGAAAAAGTAAAGGATTTACCATAGAACAATTTTCAAAAATGATTAATAAAAGCAAAGCAACTTTATCTAAATATGAAAACGGCAAGATTACCATCGATATTGAAACGCTGCTGGATATCGCCGATGCGCTTGAAATGGAATTTGTAAATCTTATTGATTATCGGTCTCCCAAGATCAAGCCAGAATCATTGCCTGCCAACTCTTATTTTAATAAACACACCTATTATCTTTACTACTTTGACGGCAGAACAAAGAAAATTATCAGGGCACTGATTCATCTCACACCTTCTCGAGAAGATGCCTCCGACATTCATGTCATTATGTATCACGGCCTAGAATCCTTTGATGCCCCCGATAAATGCCAATATATTTTTATAGGTACCATGAAACCATACGACACCATTACACATATGTACCTTACCAATCAAACCAATATGACAGAACGGATGTACCTTTGCGTACTGAATCCCATGGATGCAGGTTCTCCGGCAATTGGTATGCTTTCCGGTCTTGGAAGCAAACCTTTCTTTGCACCTATTTCAATAAAAGCTTTGATTTCCAAAGTTCTTTTAGAAGAAAATGAGGATTTTATGAATGTCTTAAAACTGAGCAAAGAAGATTATCATATGGTGAAGTATTACAATATGATGGTCATTAACCGGCCCAATTCCCTCTTTCTGGAAGGGAAAAAATAATCTCTGGACAGAAAAAATCACAAATATTTACTTCTAATAAATTTTTACTTCTTCTTCCCCTTTTAAAACCCGAAGCGCACCATTTGCCAAGGCACTCATTTCATCTTCTCCTGGATAAACGATTATTTTTGCTATAAAACTGACATTCTCACTGATCCATGAAACAAATTTTTTATCATAGGCAATGCCACCAGTTAAAATAATTGCATCCACATCCCCTTTTAAAGTTGTTGCGCAAGCCCCTATTTCTTTGGAAATCTGATAAGCCATCGCTCTATATATTAATTCCGCGTCTTGATCTCCAGCCTCAATTCTTTTCCCCACTTCTATTCCGTCATTTGTATTCAAATAAGCTACTAGACCACCTTTGCCTTTCAGTTTCTTTTTGATGTCTTCTAAAGAATAGTTGCCCGAAAAACACATTTTCACTAATCCACCGGCTGGAACGCCGCCTGCTCTTTCAGGAGAGAAAGGTCCATCACCATCCAATGCATTGTTTACATCAATGACTTTCCCTTTTCTGTGTGCACCGACAGAAACGCCACCACCCATATGCGCCACAATAAAATTTGCCTGATCATAACTTTTTCCCAATTCTATGGATGCTTTTCTGGCAACTGCCTTTTGATTGAGGGCATGAAGTATACTTATTCTAGGAAGTTCCGGAAGACCTGAAATTCTTGCCAAATCCTGCATTTCATCTACAACAACAGGGTCAACAATAAACGATGGGATATTAAATTCTGATGAAATTTCAAAAGCCAGTATCCCCCCCAGATTTGACGCATGCTCCCCAGATAGTCCAATTTTTAAATCTTCAATCATTTGAGGTGTAACTTCATAAGTTCCCCCTTCAATTGGCTTTAGCAAGCCACCTCTGCCAACTACCGCAGTTAAATCAGCCAAATGAATACCCTGTTCTATTAAGGTATTTAAAATCACCTTTTTTCTAAACTCATATTGATCAATAATCCTGTTATATTTATTTATTTCTTCTGAAGAATGCCTTATAACTGTTTCAAAAACTTCGGTGCTGTCTTCAAACACGCCGATTTTTGTTGATGTTGATCCAGGATTGATTACTAAAATTTTATTCATCATCATATTTTTATTCTCCTAACATCTTTGATGCCATTAAGACCCCAAGTGCGATTGAATTCAGTTTTGTCTCTTCGCTATCCGCTCTCGAAGTCAAAATAACCGGTGCTTTTGTTCCTACAATTACCCCTGCACCCTCTGCCCCTGCAAAAAATGTCAGCGACTTGTAAAGTACATTTCCGGCTTCAATGGTCGGGCATAGGAGAATGTCAGCATCTCCTGCTGCAGGATGTACAAAACCTTTCGTCTTTGCTGCCTCGAAAGATATGGCAATGTCTAAAGCAAACGGCCCTCCTACTAGGCATCCTTTTATTTCCCCTGTTTCATTCATTTTAACCAGGGCCGCAGCATCAACTGTGGCCGGCATTTTAGGATTTACCTTTTCTTTTGCTGCGATGACGGCTACTTTCGCTTCTTCTATATCCAAGGCTCTTGATACCACCAATGCGTTTTCCAGAATCTGTTTTTTCGTCCCTAAATCTGGGGCAATGTTCATTGCCGCGTCGGTGACGATGATGAGTTTGTGATAAGTTGGCACATCAAATACAGCTACATGACTCAAAACATTTCCAGTTCGGAGTCCAACTTCTTTGTTTAGCACGGCTTTCAACAGAACGCCTGTATCAACAAGACCTTTCATCAACAACTGCGCCTTTCCCGTTGAAACCAGTTCAACAGCTTTTAAGCAGGCTTCTGTGGGATCCAAAATATCTATCACTTCATAATCAGAAATATCAATATTTTCCGTCTTACAAATTTCATTAATTTTCTCACCATCCCCAATCAGAATTGCTTTTACGATCCCATTTTCAAAAGCTTGATGAACCGCTTTCAATGCATCATCATCTTGAGCGCAAGCTAAAGCAACTATTTTGGGGCCCTGTTCCTTTGCAATTCTTAAGATATCTTGAAATTTCTTTATCATTTTGACACCTCACTTGATAATTTCTTGTAATATGCTCTTTTTTCTTTGGCATTTTTTTCTGCCGCTGCAAACAGTTTTTCGGCATTTTCAGGAAAGGTTATTTCAAGGGACGAATATCTTACCTCACCTCTTAGAAATTCCTTGAAATCCTTTACAGGTTCTTTCGAATCCAAGGAAAACACATTGCTATCCGGATTATATCTGTACAGATTCCAGTATCCTGCTTCTACAGCATTCTTCATTTCTGTCTGCGCATTATTCATTCCAGCCTTGATGCCATGGGTAATGCATGGCGAGTAGACGATGACAATGGAAGGTCCCTTGTGTTCCTCTGCTTCCTTCAATGCCTTTAACAATTGATTCGGATTTGCTCCCATGGCACATTGAGCCACATATACATTGTCATAAGACATCATTAACAAACCTAAATCTTTCTTTCTTGTCTTCTTTCCAGCCGCTTGGAACTGAGCAACTGCTCCCACTGGTGTTGCCTTTGAGGACTGACCCCCTGTATTTGAATAAACTTCAGTATCAAGCACTAGTACATTTACATCTTCACCCATAGCGAATACATGATCCAAACCTCCGTATCCTATGTCGTAAGCCCATCCGTCACCGCCAACCATCCATAAGGTTTTCTTGGAAAGATGTTTTTTCTTCATCAATATCATGCCAGCTGTTTTCATTTCTTCTTGAGTAAAATCTGCTTTACTGATCGCTTCAACCAGTGCTTTTGAATCAACAGCAGATTCTTCCAACTTTTCGTAGGATTCAATCCATTTTGTGATCGCCTTGCCAACTTCTGAATTTTCGTCTACTTTTTCAGATAATTTTTTAATATCCATGGCAACAGATTCTCTCTGCTGTTTGACAGCAAGACACATGCCGTAACTGAATTCAGCGTTATTTTCGAA
>JBBRXC010000083.1:0-7234 GCA_038248745.1 Peptostreptococcales bacterium
AATATAAATATCATCTTGAATAATTTACAAGAATATGTTAGAATTTACAGTAATGTGCCGGCGTGATGGAATTGGCAGACGTGCGGGACTCAAAATCCCGTGGTGGGAACACCGTATGGGTTCGACCCCCATCGCCGGCACCATAAAACAAACAAAATGGAAAGTGTAGTATAACACAAAACGAGGAGGAGAACACTCATGAATACAGCAATTCAATTAATGCCATTAATTTTATTAATCTTCATTATGTACTTTTTATTAATAAGACCACAGAAAAAAAGAGAAAAAGCTACAACTCAAATGAGAAATGCCCTACAGGTTGGAGACGAAGTCATCACCATTGGGGGGGTTTGTGGTAAAATCGTAAAGGTCAAGGATGAAACTCTTATTATTCAGGTTGGCGCAGAAAAAGTAAAGTTTGAAATAATGAGATGGGCTATTTCAAAAGTGACTAACAATGATTCTAATACTGCAACAAAGAAGGAAAGAACTTCTACAGCAGAAAACACAACTGAAGAAGCACCAAAAAAAGTAATTCCAAAAAAAATGTTCAAAAAATCTACTGCTCCAGTTGAGGAGAAGATAGCAGAAACGACAGAAGAAACACCAGAAGAAACTATCATTGAAATACCAAAAGAAGATGTGACGGTTTTAGAGGGAAATACTGACGAAAAATTATAAAAAAATAGCCCTAATGTAATAATATACATTAGGGTTTTTCGCTTTTTTGACTATATATTAATATATTGGAGTTCTCCCAAAACGATTGCAACAAACCAGTATAATTGGCTTGTTTTTTTTGTCGAAAAGGGGTAAAATGGAATGTAACTTGTTTTTTTATGGGCACGTATTTATAGATGAAAAAATACACTAATTATAAGGGAGAAAAGACATGAATTTAGGAACTAAACGTTTTGCAGCAATTATAGTTGCGGTCATTATTTTATTGGGATGGTATATGACGGTTTTTGGAATCGGCAGTATGTCTCCAGTTAAGGATAAAATTAAACTCGGATTAGATATTAAAGGTGGCGTTTACGTCGTTATGGAAGCACAAACAGAGGAAACGGGCGATAACCTTAAAAAGCTGATGGAACAGACGCAGGCAGTTATTGAAGAAAGAGTTAATCAGATGGGATTGTCTGAACCTGTTGTTACTATTGAAGGACAAAAAAGAATCAGAGTGGAACTACCAGGCGCAGAAAACGCTGAGGAGGCCATAAAGTCAATTGGTAGAACAGCTCAACTTCAGTTTATAATGGCAGATGGCACTGAAGCCCTTGATGGAAGCATGATCAAGAATGCTGGAATCACTCAAGATCAGGAAAAGGGTGGATATGCTGTATCCCTTGAATTTGACAAAGCGGGAACAGCTGCATTTGCAGATGCAACACAAAGGGCATTAAGTGGACAGATCATTTCAACAACTGATGGCGTTCCAGGAAGTGCAATTATGATTGTTTTAGATGGCAAAGTGATTTCTTCTCCTGTTGTACAGTCAGTAATAGCCAATGGCAAGGCAATCATTACTGCTGGAAGCACTGGGGGGTTTCCACAGGAAGAAGCCGTTAATCTTGCCGCATTAATAAGGGGAGGCGCTCTTCCTGTTGCGCTTAGTGAAGTAGACACCTCTATACAGACAGCTAAAATAGGTTTAAATGCCCTTGATTCAGCAGTACTAGCCGGCATCATCGGTTTTGCACTGATTTTGATCATCATGTTTGGTATGTATGGAATTCTTGGATTAGCTGCTAATATTGCTTTACTTCTTTATGTATTAATAGTACTTTGGACATTAGTGGGGCTAGGTAGTGTTTTAACATTACCAGGAATTGCAGGTATTATCCTTTCGATAGGTATGGCAGTAGATGCCAATGTCATTATATTTTCTAGAATCAAAGAAGAAATCTGTAACGGGAAATCAATTCGTGTATCGGCTCAGTCAGGCTTTAAGCATGCCATGAGTACAATTTTGGATTCACAGATTACTACAATTATCGCCGCTGCAGTGCTTTATCAGTTTGGTTCGGGACCCGTTAAGGGCTTTGCCATGACATTAATGATTGGTATTGTGGCCAGTGTATTCACGGCTGTTGTCATTACCCAATTGTTAATAGAAATCATTATCAATTCAAAGAAGCTTTCAACGAAGAGATTATTCAGGGTATCTGAAGACAACCGACCTATTCCAGGTTTAGCAAAAAATTTCAATATCATTAAACACAGAAAAATTTATTACATCGTTTCAATTGTCGTTATACTTGTTGGGTTAACAGTAGGAGGATTCAAAGGGTTTAATTATGGCATCGATTTTACAGGTGGTACGATGATGCAACTTGATCTTAAGACAAACGTTGAAATGAGCAAGATTAAGGATGTTCTTGCAAATAGGAATATTGACGCTGAAATAGTTTATGCTGGAGAAAATAACGAGCAGGTAATTATTAGAACCATTCAATCACTGGATACGAATACCAGAAGTGAAGTTATAAATGACATGCAGGCTGCGTTTAATATTACAGACAAGGATGTGCTGACGGTGGAACAATTTGGGCCATCAGTTGGTAAGGAACTTCGAAATAACGCCATTATGGCTGTTTTAATTGCAACGTTGGGCATGCTGATCTATATCATTATCAGATTTGAATGGAAATTTGGACTGGCAGCGATAGCAGGAGTTGCTCATGATGTCTTTATGGTAGTCGCTTTTTACGGGTTATTTAGTTTTACTATTAATAGTCCTTTTATTGCCGGCGTCTTAACGGTGGTAGGATATTCAATCAATGATACAATCGTCGTATTTGACAGAATACGAGAAAATTTAGGGATTATGAAAAAGAACAATACAAGCGACTTGATTGATACAAGTATCAATCAGACGTTAGGAAGATCCCTTATGACTTCCTTTACAACTTTAGTAGTGATGATTCCCATGTATGTACTTACAAGTTCTACAATCAGAGAATTTATATTACCACTTATGATAGGAGTTCTGGTTGGAGCCGCCTCATCAATATTTGTAGCTAGTCCGATTTATTATGATTTATGTCAGTTAAACGGTGGGCCAAAATATTTAGGGAGAAAATCCAAGAAAAAGTCAAAAGAATAATCGAGGCAAATCATGAACACAATGGAGCAATTTTTGAATAACCTTCTTGAAGTAAACCCTAAATATGATATTGAACTCATAGGAAAGGCTTACAAAATTGCAGATGAAATGCACAAGGGGCAATTAAGAAAATCAGGCGAACCCTATATGATTCATCCAGCAGCGGTTGCTAAAATACTAGCAGAGCTGGGAATGGATACCGATACTATAGTGGCTGGCTTGCTTCATGATGCGGTTGAAGATACAGCCTATACAAAAAATCAACTGGAAAAAGACTTTGGGTCAGAAATAATGAATCTTGTTGACGGAGTTACCAAGCTGGGTTCCATTGTTTTTGAAAACAAAGAAGAGAGACAGGCGGAAAATTTTCGAAAGATGTTTTTAGCCATGTCAAAGGATATCCGAGTACTGATTATTAAATTAGCCGATAGGCTCCATAATCTTAGAACAATCAATTATATGGATGACAGAAAGATTATTGATAAATGCAAGGAAACTTTAGAAATCTATGCACCTTTAGCAAGCAGACTTGGTATATTTGCCCTTAAATTTGAGCTTGAGGATATTTCGCTTAAATACCTTGATCCGTTCGCCTATTACGATTTAGTTACCCAGGTTAACGCAAAAAAAGACCAACGGGCAGCGGTTATTAATCAGGTACTTGAAGAGATAAAAGAAAGCCTTGATGAGTTGAATATCCATTATGATATAACAGGGCGTTCAAAACACTTTTACAGTATTTATAAAAAAATGAAATATCAGAATAAGCAATTAGATGAGATTTTCGATTTGACAGCCATCAGAATAATTGTAGACACCATTAAAGACTGTTATGCAGTTCTAGGGGTTGTTCATACAATGTGGAGACCAATTCCCGGAAAATTTAAAGATTATATAGCAATGCCTAAAACAAATATGTATCAGTCTTTACATACAACAGTTATAGGTGATAATGGGGATCCTTTTGAAATACAAATCAGAACCTATGAAATGCACAAGGTCGCTGAATATGGCATCGCCGCACATTGGAAATACAAAGAAGGGGTTTCTTCTGTAGATAAAGAAGAAACAAAACTAGCATGGCTTAGACAGACCCTCGAATGGCAAAAGGAAATGAATGATCCTAAGGAATTTATGGAAACCCTTAAAGTTGATTTGTTTGCCAGTCAAGTATTTGTATTTTCCCCAAAAGGAGATGTTGTTGAACTGCCGGCGGGCTCAACACCTCTAGATTTTGCGTTTAAAATTCACTCTGCCATAGGATTTAAGTGTATTGGGGCAAAGGTTAATGGGAAAATGGTTCCTATTGATTATACATTAGATAATGGTAATATCGTTGAAATTGTAACATCTCCTAACGCCAGTGGGCCAAGCATAGACTGGTTAAAAATCGCCAAAAGCAGTAATGCACGAAGCAAGATTCGTACATGGTTAAAGAAGGAAAATAAATCTGACTTTGTAGAAAAAGGGAAAGATTTACTCGATAAATATGTTCGTAAAAAGGGGTTGGACACCCAACATATTGTTAAAAATTCATATATCAATAAAGCCGTTAAAAATCTCAATTTAACTTCGTCGGAGGAATTATACAATCAGCTGAGCCAGGGTGGAACGTATCTCAGTAAAGTTGCAAATATGCTTATTGGATATTATAATGACGAAAAGCTTGATGAGACAAAAAAAAGTGACAATGATATAAAAAACATTGTTGTTGATAAAAAGAAAAAAGATAAATCCGCTAAAGATCAAACAGGTGTTACCGTAGCGGGTGTAGACAATTTACTGATGCGTTTTTCGAAATGCTGCAACCCAGTGCCAGGTGATGAAATTGTAGGTTTTATCACAAAAGGTAGAGGAATTTCGGTTCACAGAGCAGATTGCATTAATGTTTTATCACTTCCTTTAGAAGAAAGAGCAAGATGCATTGAAGTTGTCTGGGATGAAGATCGACAAAATAAATCATACAACACTGACGTGACAATCATTGCAGACGACAGAAAAGGGTTGTTTTCTGATTTGTCCAGAATTTGTGAAGATATGGATGTTCATATAACTGGCGTCAATGCAAAAAGTTCAAAAGAACAGATTGTTACAATAATTATGAGTTTGTCTATATCTAATAAAAGCCAAATGGAGAAAGTATTCAGATCGTTAAAAAGCGTCTCTGGCGTGACGGATGTCTTTAGAACAAAAACATAGGAGATGGGTATGAGAGCAGTAGTTCAAAGAGTGATTGAAGCAGATGTCATGGTAGATCAAGTGATAACCGGTTCAATCAAAAAAGGCTTTATGGTGATGCTTGGTGTAGAAGAAGCAGACGATGAGAGCGATGCTTCCTATATGGCGGGAAAAATAATAGGGCTTAGAATATTTGAAGACTCGGATGAAAAAATGAATTTATCCATTAAAGATGTTGACGGACAAATTCTTGCAGTATCCCAATTCACATTATTTGGAGATGTAAGAAAAGGTAAAAGGCCAAGCTTTATTAAAGCTGCCAGGCCTGAGGAAGCAAATAGATTGTACCGGCACTTTATAGATTTGATAAAAAAAGAGAACATTCATGTGGAGGAAGGCGTTTTTCAGGCAGAAATGCTTGTTAGAATTCAAAACGATGGTCCAGTAACCATATTACTAGATAGTAGAAAGGCATTTTAACATGATTATCGAAAAATATTTAACGGGTCCACTTCAGGTGAACACATATTTAGTTGTAGATGAAGCATCAAAAAAAGCATTTTTGGTTGACCCAGGTGGCTTTAGCACTAAAATAGAAGATGAAATTTCAAATAAAGGCTATACCTTAGAATATATCATCTTAACACATGGTCATGGGGATCATATTGGCGGGGTTGAAGAATTTAAAATATTGCATAATAATGTAAAAATCGTTTCTAGCGAAATAGAAAAAGTCATGCTCATGAATGCAAAGCTTAATTTTTCAAAAGAAACCTGTGGACGAATTGTTGAAATCACCCCAGATATTACTGTGAATGATCATGACACATTAACAGTAGGAGACCTTCTGTTAAAATTCATTATTACCCCTGGCCACACAGCCGGAGGGATGAGCATTCTTGTCGGAAAATTTTTATTTAGTGGAGATACGTTATTCCAGCAGTCAATTGGCAGAACTGACTTTCCAGGAGGTTCTTTTGATGAAATTATAGCATCGATCAAGAATAAATTATTTCTATTACCTGAAGACACACAAGTTCTACCAGGGCATATGGGCCCAACAACCATAGGATTTGAAATGAGGAATAATCCATTTGTATAAAATTAAGCTAACTGGTATTCAACCTAAAAATGTATATGTTGAATTAATAGACATTTTTTTAAGACCTGATGAATATGTTTGCATCGTTGACGAAGATGAGGACCAAAAAGGAAATATTGAATATCAACATCATTTGGAATTTATAGGTGAAAACTATAAGAATGTTAAGAATTTAATCAAACAGCAGATCTATTTAACACTATCTGAATTAACGGGGAAAAAACCGGAATGGGGAATTTTAACTGGGATTAGACCAGTAAAGGTTGCCGGCGAATTAATAAGAGCTACCCATAACAGGGAAAATGCCAAAGCACTACTGCTCGATTTCTATTTGTTAAGCGAAAAGAACGCTGAACAAATACTTAAAATATATGAGCACGAGTATATATTTCTTGGAGATGCTGATAAAAATTCAGTAGGTATTTATATAGGTATTCCATTTTGCCCAACCAGATGTTTATACTGTTCCTTTACTTCAAACCTAGGAAATGAAAAGCAAATTCAGGATTATTTAGAGGCACTTCATAAAGAAATCAGATTTGTGGGCGCAGAAATGCTGAAAAAGGGTCAATATCCAGAATCAATATATTTTGGTGGCGGAACGCCAACAACTATTTCTGCAAATCAACTGGATCAACTTTTGTCTTTGGTGGAAAATACATTTGATCTGACTCATTGTGCCGAGTTAACCGTTGAAGCAGGAAGGCCCGATACTATTACAAAAGAAAAGCTGGACATAATAGCAAAACATAAAATTGACAGAATAAGTATTAATCCCCAATCAATGAAAGATTCAACCCTTGAATTAATTGGCAGGAATCACAGTTCCAAAGAAATAATCCATG
>JBBRXC010000084.1:0-7220 GCA_038248745.1 Peptostreptococcales bacterium
CATGAATATCTATTAGAAGTCGGTATGGAGATTGACATTGAACCAATTAATTATCAATTTTCTCCTGAAGATGAAATTGGTATTGGAGGTCTAAAAACAAAGTTTAGAGCCAATATTGAAGCCATCAAAACCTTGAAAGTTATTGAAGAAGAAAAAAGACTTGCGACAGATCAAGAACAATCTGTTTTAGCTAAGTATGTTGGTTGGGGTGGTATGCCTCAAGTTTTTGATGTGAGTGCAGGTGGTTGGAACAATGAGTATGGAGAATTAAAAAAACTTCTTGATGCAAAAGAACATAATAGTGCAAAAGCATCCACGCCAAATGCCCACTACACATCACCAATAGTTATTAAAGGTGTTTATCAAGCACTCGAACAGTTTGGTTTTAAAAAGGGCAATATTTTGGAACCTTCCATGGGTATTGGTAATTTCTTTTCCCACCTACCTGATACAATAAAACAGTCAAAACTCTTTGGTGTAGAGCTAGATGATCTTTCAGGACGGATTGCAAAACAACTCTATCAAAGGGCAGAGATTAAGGTCAAAGGCTATGAAGAAACAGAGTTTGATGACAACTTCTTTGATGTGGCCATTGGCAATGTCCCTTTTGGGAATTACAAAGTGTACGATAGGCTTTACGATAAACACAATTTTATGATTCATGATTACTTCTTTGCCAAAACCCTTGATAAAGTCCGGCCTGGTGGGATTATTGCTTTTGTAACCAGCAAAGGCACCATGGATAAAAAAGATCAAGCGGTAAGAAAGTATATTGCTGAAAGAGCAGAGCTCATAGGTGCTATTCGACTGCCCAATACTGCTTTTAAGGAAAATGCCAATACCGATGTAACAGCAGATATATTATTCCTTAAAAAAAGAGAACGACGGTCGGTGGAAATGCCATCATGGTTATCTATTGGTACAACTGAAAATGGGGTTCCCGTCAATCAGTATTTTATTGACCATCCCCATATGATGCTTGGTGAAATGGTTTTTGATGAAAGGATGTTTGGTAAGGACAGTCGCTATACGACCTGTGTGAATTCAGACAGTAACTTTAACCTAGAAGAAGCACTTGCAGAAGCTGTTGCTCATCTTGAAGCTGAAATTGGCTATTATGAAAAGGCAAAGAAAGATGAAAACGTCATACCGGCAGATCCAAAGTATAAAAATTACTGTTATGCCTTTATTGAAGAAGCGCTTTATTACCGTGAGAATTCCATCATGAGAAGGATGGATTATAACGGTAAAACCCTTGAGTGTATTCAGGGTATGATGGCGATCAGAGATATCACCAGGGAAACTATTACACTACAAACGAATGGTTGTACAAAGGAAGAACTTGAAGAAGCACAGGAAAGGCTTAATGAAATATATGATTCCTTTGTTGAGGCATATGGCTATATCACTTCAAGAACCAATGCCAATGCCTTTCGTGATGATAATGACTACCCACTTCTTTGTTCCCTAGAAGTAGAAGATGAAGATCATAATATCACAAAAGCGGATATGTTCTTCAAGCAAACGATTAAGCCCAATGAAGTGATAACAGATGTGGATACGGCGCTAGAAGCTCTCACGGTATCATTAAATGAAAAAGGTCTTGTGGATCTTAGGTATATGTCAGAGCTATTTGATGAAGAACCAGAGATTATTATCATGGAACTTGAAAATGACATTTACTTAAATCCTGAAAAGTATGATGAAAATGATGCCTTAAGAGGTTGGGAAACAGCAGACGAATATCTGTCAGGCAATGTTAGACAGAAACTAAAGTTTGCTAAAGTGTTTGCAGAAATGAATCCTGAATTCTTTGCAAAAAATATTTCTGCTCTTGAAAAGATTCAACCAAAAGAACTTGAAGCCAGTGAGATTGACGTCAGACTTGGAATCACTTGGATTGAACCCGAAGATTATGAACGGTTTATTTATGAGACTTTGAAAACCCCAAGGTACTATCAAAACGCTGGTGGACGAAATGAAATCAAAGTCCACTACAACAGCTATAATGCTAGCTATGGCGTTGAGAATAAAGGGGTAGATGGCTATTCAGTATCAGCTAAAGAGACCTTTGGTACTTCAAGAATCAATGCTTATTACATCATTGAAGACAGTTTGAATCTTAGGAACTCAACAGTAAAAGATCGTATTGAAGATGGTGATAGTGTTAAATATGTCATCAACAAAAAAGAAACCATGCTAGCTAGAGAAAAGCAATCGTTACTTAAACAAGAATTTAAAGAATGGATTTTTAAAGATCCAGACAGGCGTAAGAAGTATGTGGATTATTACAATCAGCATTTTAACAACATTCGCCTAAGAGAGTATGATGGTAGCCACTTAACATTACCTGGTATGAATCCTGATATTAAATTAAGGGAACATCAAATGAATGCCATTGCAAGAATTATCTATGGCGGTAGTACGTTACTCGCTCATACAGTGGGTGCAGGAAAGACCTTTGAAATGGTTGCTAGCTGTATGGAACAAAAACGATTAGGACTTATTAATAAAGCGGTTTTAGTCGTACCGAATCATTTAACCCAGCATATCGGTAGTGAGTTTTTAAGGCTCTACCCATCTGCTAATATTTTAGTAACCACAAAGAAAGATTTTCAAAAATCCAACCGAAGAAGATTTGTCAGTCGAATTGCTACAGGTGCTTACGATGGAGTGATTATGGGACATAGTCAGTTTGAGAGAATTCCCGTTTCAAAAGAGCGCCAAGAAGAGATGATTAGAAGGCAGATTGATGATATTTCCTTTGCTATTGCAGATGCCAAAAGAAGTAATGGTGAAAATTGGAGTATAAAGCAAATGGAAAAGCTCAAACTTTCTTTAACAGCTGAAATTAAAAGACTTCATGATACGCCTAAAGATGATGTCATCAATTTTGAAGAACTCGGTATAGATGGTTTATATGTGGACGAAGCCCATAATTTTAAGAACTGTGCGGTGTTTTCAAAGATTCGTAATGTAGCTGGCATCTCTAATACGAGAAGCAAAAAAGCTACAGATATGCTGATGAAAACTCAGTATATCCAAGAAATCAATCAAGGTCGTGGCGTTGTTTTTGCTACTGGAACGCCCATTTCCAACTCCATTACAGAAATGTATGTCATGCAGCGGTATATTCAAAACAAAGAATTGGAAGCGAGAAATATTCATCATTTTGATGCCTGGGCAGCTCAGTTTGGAGAAGTCGTTTCAAGTCTTGAACTGGCTCCGGAAGGCACAGGGTATCGTTATAAAAGTAGATTTGCCAAGTTTACCAATCTACCGGAGCTGATGACCATTTTTAAAAACATGGCAGATGTAAAAACTGCGGATATGTTAAATCTTCCCGTACCAAGATTGAAAGGCGATAGCTATCAACTTATTGCTTCAGAATCCAGTGAGTTTATAAAAGAAATTATGGAGAGTTTTGTTGACCGAGCCAGTGACATTCGAAATGGCAGTGTTGATCCAAGGATTGATAACATGCTGCGAATTACCAATGAAGCAAGACTTTTAGGACTTGATCCTAGACTGCTTTATAAAGAAGCCCCTATAACGCCGGATAGCAAAGTAAACCAGTGTATTGAGAAAGTCTATGAGGAATATAAGGAGAGTGATGCTTTTAAAGGAACACAAATCATATTTTGTGATGTAGGAACGCCTAATACAGATGGGCGTTTTTCTGTTTATCCATTTATTAAAGAAGAACTGATAAAACGAGGCATACCTGAGAAAGAAATATGCTTTATTCATGATGGTAATAGTGAGGCCAAGAGAGAAACCATGTTTTCAGATTTAAGAAGTGGTAACATGCGTATCATCTTAGGTTCAACGGCGAAAATGGGCACAGGAACTAATATTCAAGATCGCTTGATTGCTCTCCATCATTTAGACTGCCCTTGGAGACCAAGCGATCTGGAGCAACGTGAAGGAAGAATCATAAGGCAAGGCAATCAAAATGAGGCCGTAAACATCTATAAATACGTCACAAAATCGACATTTGATTCGTATTTATGGCAAATAGTCGAAAACAAACAGCGTTTCATATCTCAGATTATGACGAGTAAATCGATTGCCAGAAATGCTGAGGACATTGATGAAACGGTTCTTTCTTTTGCAGAAGTAAAGGCGCTCGCAACGGGTAATCCTTTGATTAAAGAGAAGATGGATACTGATAATGAAGTGAGTAGACTTAGCTTATTAAAGTCAGAGTATAACAGCAGACGTTATGCCATGGAGGATAACTTTACTTATAAGTATCCTAAACTCATTCAGCAAGCTAAACAGCGAGTGGAGGCGCTAATTAAGGATGTCAGTAAAAGAGATATGAATCTGACAGAGGAATTTCAAATCACCATCGATGGCAAATATTTTGATGAAAGAGAAAAAGCCGGAACCTATCTTCAAGTGCTACTTTCAAGACTTGAACCAGATAAAGAATCCCATGTAGGGACATTTAATGGGTTTGAACTTCTAATCTTAAAGAATAATTTCTTTGGGCAGCAAAAGATGTTTCTTCATGGACAACAAAAATACGAAGTGGAGTTTGGTGATAGTGCCCATGGTAATATGGTGCGACTTGAAAATCTATTAGAAGGCTTAGAAAAACGTATTGAAAAAACAGAAAGTCAGATTGATGAGTATGAAAGAAATATGAATCAGTCCAAAGAAGAGTGGGAGAAACCCTTTAATTATGAAGATGTGTTGGCAGAGAAGCTCAAGCGACAATATGAACTGAATGCTGAACTGGATATGGACAAAGGAGATGATGGCTTAGTAGTAGATGAAGATGATTTTAATGAAAATCTGTCACAGGAAAATGATGAAGAAATGGAACTTTAGCAGGGCTTAGCCCCTGCTTTTTACTTAGAAGGAGATGAAAACATTGACAAAACAAATTATTCAAAATGTAAAAGAAGAAAAAGTCGTTGAGCTTATGTGTGAGGTTTTAGACTTAACGGAAAGTTCAGAAAAGAAAGTGGTAGCAGTTGTAGGAAAAATAGGTGTTCTAATGTTTCTTAGAAGTATTGATACTTTGGATATTGAAGAAGAAGAAAAAGACCGAATTAAAGCCCTCAAAGAAGTCCTTGATACCAAGGCAAAATCTATTGAAGCTGTGAAAGGGGGGAAATAAGATGGCGACAAAGACGATATATACTGATAGCTTTTTTAGTAGCTTAAATAAGCTGACGGGTATCCCAATGAACAAATTAAAAAGTTATGCTAAAGAAAATAATCCTTTTAATATTCTAGAACATCCAGGTGTCGTTGATCCTAATGATAGGCAGCTTGAAAAGATCAGTAAGCTCAATGAGTTTATTGCATCATACAATGTTTTAAAGCTGGATCAGGAAAATGAAAAGATCACCTTCCGTTCTCCAAATGAGTCTGGAAAATACTTTGCATCCTTACTAGGTGGCATGAAGGATAAAGAACGTTTCTTGGTTGCCTTCTTAGACAATAGTAATAGCATTATAGAGCTTCGAACCTTATCTGAAGGCAGTACCAATATGGCAGTGGTTTATCCAAGGGATATCCTGAAAATGGCCATAGCCAATGATTGTAGCAGTATTTTACTTTCTCATAATCATCCGGGGGGCAGTCTAAAAGCTTCTAGAGAAGATGTTGCTTTAACACAACGAATTGTAGATATTTTTAAACCACTGGACATCAATGTAATTGATCATATTATTGTTGGTGGCTATAGCTACAGTTCTATGGCTGAAAATAGTATTTTGCCAAATGATAAGCTGCAAGTGGCAAATTATGACCCCATCGAATTAAATGCAAAAGAAAAGATGGAAGACTATCATTCTTCACTAGATGATATGGAAATGGAGGTGTGAAAATGTATCAAAAGCACATTAAAAGCGTTCGAGAGAGTAACAGTGAAACCATTACTTGGATTCTTGGAATGAACGGTATGGTCAAAGAAAAGGTAAAAGAATATATCATGGAACAGGGGGTTAAAGTCTTTTTACTAAACCATATTGATATCGAATTAGAGCCGGAGGAGCACGAAAAAATAAAAGTCCTAAAACGGGTTCTTCAAATATTTGATGGCGATATTGAAGCAATTAACTTCGGTGATATGGATGAGGGGTGTTAAGCTTTGAAACGATTTACAGAAGATGAAATGAATCAAGTGAACAGTATAAATCTCATAGCCTATGCTGAACAAATGGGACTTGTCCTTAAAAAAATGGGGAATTCGTATAAAGCAAAAGATTATGGTGGACTTTATATTGATGCCACCGGTGCTAAGTGGAACTGGTTTTCAAAAGACGCTGGCGGTGGTCCCATTCAATTTGTGATGGAGATGGAAGGCAAGAACTGGGTAGATGCAGTTTATACATTGCTTGGGACTGAAAAAAGCGTTGTTGTTCCAAGGCCTAAAATTATAGAAGAAAACAAAGGACAATTTGTTTTACCAGATAAAAATAACACCTACAAACATGTGATTGCCTATCTGATTCAAACAAGGGGTATTGATAAAGATATTGTTTATGATTTTATCAGCCAAGATAAATTGTATGAAAATGATCATCAAAGTTGTGTTTTTGTAGGCTATGACGAAAAGAATGAATCGAAATATGCCAGTGTACGAAGTACCAATACTACAGGGAAATCCTATCGGGGAGATGTAAAAAATTCTGATAAGGCATTTCCCTTTTCTTATGAAGGGAGCAGTTCAACGGTATGTGTTTTTGAATCACCCATTGATCTAATGAGTTATTTGACCTTGCTGCAGTATCATGGGATTGAATCTTTTGAGCATCATATGGTTTCACTTGGTGGGGTAGCTGATCGGGCGCTAGATTATTATTTAAAACTTCATCCTAAAATCAATCGAATCATGCTCTGCCTCGACAATGACGAAGCAGGGCATTTTGCATGTCAGCAGTTTAATGAGAAGTACCATGAGAATTACAAGTTGCTAAGGCATAGCCCAACAGGTAAGGATTTTAATGAAGATCTACTAACCATAAAAAACGATCTTCAGCAAAGTCAATCAAGGGAGCCATCAATCGATTATGAAACAGATAGGGACATTGAAGAAGAACTTGAGATTTAAGAAGGCATTTAGACTTTAATTTTCAGTACCCCAAAGACCGAAGAAGAAAGCTCTGCTTTCATGAGGGCAAGCTTCCACAATGTATGACATTGTGCTTGATGGGAGTTTCCCATACCCTTTAATACTTGGGAGCGTTGCTCCCAAACCC
>JBBRXC010000085.1:0-7213 GCA_038248745.1 Peptostreptococcales bacterium
AGCAGCGCCATATTTGCGGCCGTTCAAAGGCAGCAACCAAATCAATTGATCATCCAGGGAAGCGTGAAGATGGAAGAAACTAATTTAAATTCAAAGTTGGCAGGAACCATTGAGGAAGTTTTTGTTCAAGAAGGTGATTTGGTGAAGGCTGGAGATCCACTCATAAAGTTGACCAGCGAAACGGTGGAAGCAAAATTGCAGCAGGCGTAAGGTGCTAAAGCGGCAGCGGAAGCGCTGGCAGGCAAGGCAGCTGCGGGAGCTAGAGATCAGGAAGTGGCACAGGCAAAAGCCGCATATGATTATGCGCAGAAGACGTATGACAGAATGAAAACTCTCGTAGAGCAGGAAGCGATTTCTACGGCGACCTTTGATCAGGTGGAAGCCCAATATACAGCAGCAAAAGAAGTCTATGACATGGCGACTGAAGGAGCCAGAAGTGAAGATAAGGCGGCTGCAAACGCATTGGTCCAGCAGGCAGGAGGAGCTGTGGCAGAAGTAAACAGTTATTTGGATGATTCTGTTATTAAAGCACCTATGGATGGAGTGGTAACTGCCATAAATGTAAGTGCAGGAGAACTTATTTCTACAGGAATGCCTCTTGCAGCGGTAACGGCAATGGATACATCATGGGTTGAAGTGAATGTGAAGGAGACAGACTTGTCTCAGGTTGAATTAGGACAGAAAGTGACGCTGAAAATAGCGGCTTATCCAAACACGGTCTTTGAAGGAAAAGTGATAAGAGTTAGTGCAAAGCCAGATTTTGCAATAAAGAGGGCGACGAATGAAAACGGTGATTTTGATGTATTGTCGTATGGCGTTAAAATAAAGCTTGTCAATGTTGAAAAAAATCTCTATCCGAACATGACGGTACTGGTTGATTTTGGGAAAAGAGAAGGTCTGGATAAATGAGAACTTTTATTACAGAAAGTATTATCACTTTTAATGAATTCAAGCGAAAGCATCCCAGACTTATCATGGCAATACTGGTTTTTGTAATAGTGCCAGTTGCATCAAGTGCCCTTTTAGGAGTTGAAATGAAAGCAGACGTTTCTGTTTCAATTCCCACCGTGGTGATGGACAACGATAATAGTGCCTTCAGTAAAGACTATATTCAATATATCGAAGAAAGTGACATTTTTCAGATAGAAAAGTACGCGGATAATTATCAGGAGATGGAAAAGGAAATTTTTGAAGGGAAAGCTTATGCTGGTGTTATTATCCCCGAGGATTTTTCGAAGGACCTACTGGCGGGAGTAGCGCCCAAGATTCTAACTATTTATGATGGATCCACGATGGCTGTCATCGTTTCTTCCAAAGCATCTATGATGGAAACTTTAATGACTGTCAAGGCGGGCTATATGGCTAAGATTTTTCAGGGGAAACAAAGTGTTGTGCCGGGACAGATAATGAATCAGGTGATGCCCATATCGACAACTTTCCGAACACTCTACAATCCATCAAAAAGTTTTAGGAACTTCATACTTCCTGGCTTACTTGCGGCAATCGTTCAAGTTTCAATGGCGATAACAGGAGCGGAGCGCGGATATGAAAATCAGCATAAAAAAATGACCTTTATGAAACACATGAAAACTGTGCTAGTTTGGAGCGCTGTAGGCGCCATGTCAATTATTCTCTGCCTTTCTTTACAATGGATATTTTTTGGCATGCCATTAAGGGGGACAATCATGGGAGGGCTATTGCTGACGTTCCTGTTCTCAACGGCAATCACATTAATGGGATATGTGCTGGGTTCGTTTTTTGATGATCGGGCGTTCTGCACCCAAATTTCCTGTATCCTGGTTTTGCCGACGGCAATACTCGGAGGATACACCTGGCCGGTGCTAGCGATGCCTACTGTTGTTCAATATCTGGTAAAAGTGATTCCTTTTACTTATTATGGTGAGGCGGTGAGAAATCTTTGCCTGAAACCTATGGAATTCAGACACATACTGCCTGAGATTTTTTTTATGGTGGGTTTTGTAATTGTTGAATTGGTTGCGCTTGCCCTTGTGAAGCGCAGTAAAAATGCGGTGAGGGGAGATCATGAAATATGTCAAATGAAAGTAGCTTGAAAGAAAAATTGTTAAAAGTCAGACCTCATCTTATTCTTGTATTTATACCACTCTTATTTACAATTATATTTGGATGGGTGATGAGCCCTGTGTACGTCCAAAATATTCCGCTTGCTGTATTTGACATGGATAATTCCACAGAATCAAGGGAAATCGTTAGCAGTTTTTATGATTGTCCTACGTTTAATATAAACGAAAACTTGCAGTCGGTAAATCTGATTGAAGAAGCTATGCTTCGCGGGGACGTGAAGGGGGCATTAATTATTCCAAAAGATTTCGGAAAGGAACTCAAATCAAAAACAGGAGCAGAAGTGCTTCTATTGGCAGATGGAACGAATTTTCTGGTAGGAAACAATATACAGCTTTATGGAAATACCATTTTATCTATGGCCAATGCCAGCGTTCAAATGAAAATGCTTGAAGCGGGGGGAATGGTTCCTTACGTGGCGGAGGAGAGCGTCTATACGCTTAATCTTATAGATCGAGTTTTGTACAACCCAGAGTTGGGTTATTTCTACTATTTATTTGCAGCACTTCTGGGGCTTTTTGTTCAACAGACCATATTGGCTGTTACCCCTACGATTTTGATCGAAGAAAAACACAGATTGCAAGCGCAGAATAACATTTTTGATAGGGGAGAGCATAAAATACATGTATTAGCTATTGCCCAAAAAATAGGTTTGTATGCCATGCTAAACACCATAAGCACTATCGGATGCTTTGTGATAGCGGGGAAGTACTTCGCCTATCCATTGAAAGGGAATCTATTGTATTTACTACTTATTCATGTTGTATTTTTACTTTGTTGCCTAGGCGTTTCCCTTGTACTGGCGGCAATATTTGATGATAGTACCCATTGCATCCAATTTGTCATGTTTTTAGCCATTCCAACAGTGCTTAGCAGTGGATATGGCTGGCCAGAATATATGATGGCGCCAGGATTTGCTACACTAATGAAAGCAGTCTGGCCTTTGTACTATTATATAAATCCATTAAAAGATCTTATGCTGAAAGGTGCAGGATGGGATGTAATTGGTCATTATATAATGGGAGGACTTTTATTTGCAGCAGTTTGGATACCTATTGGGCTGGCTTTATATAGTCGCAAAATAAAGATACTGAAAAAGAGTAATTTTATTTAGTCTGATAAATCAAAACAGTTTTGCGTTAAAGGGGATTGCAAGTCTAGACAGGAGCGAGTATATTAAGCTTATGTGAAATAATATTAATGTAAAATTTGAATCATTGAAGGAGATGCTAGATGGAGTTGTTCACTATTTTATTGGTTAGCTCAATTGGGCTTGGCTACTTTATATATGGCAAAAAAACAACGGATTTCCATTTTCTAATATCTGGAATTGCCTTAATGATTTATCCATATTTTTTTGCCGGGCCGCTTTTGATTATAATAGGTATTATTTTGCTCGCAGAGCCGTTTGTGATAAAAAGGTATTTCTAAAACATATCACAATTGGCCATCTGGTCAAAATAGATAAAAAACAAAAAAATCCACAAACATTGAAGTTTGTGGATTTCGTTCGTTTTATTTATTTTTTTTACCACCACAGTTGAAATGTAAATAAAATTATTTAGGGATTAAAGCAATTCGCCCATGATGTAACTAATATCACCTTCATGTGAGCCATCACAAAATGGAGGTTTTTTTGTTTTCTTGCATGAACATAGAAAAGCTCTCCTGTCTTTTTCAACAGTGAATTCCAAAGGAGTAAACTCGGTTCCATGATGTGAGCCATCACAAAATGGTTCATCTGCAGTTTTTCCGCAAGTACACCAATGATATTTTTCACCCTTTTTCAAAGCTACTTCTATTGGCATAGGGTGTTTTTTTTCTGATTCTTTCATAATTAGCGCTCCTTTATAATAGTTGTTATACAAATAAATAGTAGCCATTTCTTTCCGATAAAATAATTATATCTTGTATTCTCGCTATGTCAATTTTTTTTTCGCTTGGAACACGTCAAGTGGGATACATAGTGTAAAGTTAGAATGGGAAAAATACTTCTAATTCCGCTAGGGATTATTTTAGTCAAGCACTTTTATAACATCTTAAACTAAATGTTTTTGATAAATAGCCGATATAACAATCAGAAGCAATATTGAACTAGGAGGTTAAAGATATGAGATACGTTCCAACACATTGTTTAAGAGAAGGTATGGTTTTGGGGCATAACCTATATAATAACATTGGAGAACTTATGCTTTCATCCGGGATGACGTTAAGCAGTGATTATCTAAAATCAATTCAAAGACTTAAGTACAATGGTATATATATTGATGATGATATATCGAAGGATATCCCAATATTAAACCTAATAAATGATAAAGTTAAGGCCCAGACGGTAAAGGGAATCAGAGATATTTTTATCCATTCCGAAAAAAGCAAGACAAATATGAAGAAGGCGATGCAGAACGCGAAAGAGCAAGTTGAAACAATTGTGGATCAAATATTTTCTCATAAAAATATTATGGTTAATATTATAGATATGAAAGTGTTTGATGATTATACCTATTATCATTCAGTTAATGTTGCCGTCCTATCAATAGTTATTGGCGCTGCTTTAGAAATTGACAGAGAAGAACTTTGCGATTTGGGGTTCGCTGCACTGCTCCATGATATCGGAAAGGTATTTGTTGATAAGAATGTTTTAAATAAACCAGGAAAACTTGACAATGATGAATTTGAAGAAATAAAGAAGCACCCCTTGTTAGGTGCGGAGCATATTAAGAATGGATATTCCGTCTCAAGCAGGTCTTATATGGGCATATTGGACCATCATGAAAAATTTGAGGGTGGTGGATATCCAAACAACATGGGGGGTGAAAGGATATCCCTTTATGGTAGAATTATTGCGGTAGCAGACGTTTATGATGCTTTAACCTCTGACAGAACCTATCGAAAAGCCTTGCTTCCATCAGAAGCGATGGAATATGTTATGGCTTCAACCATGACATTGTTTGACCCGAAAATAGTTGAGATTTTTGCCCGAAAAGTTGCGCCTTACCCAATAGGGACATGCGTTAAACTTAGCAATGGATTAATGTGCATTATTATAGATAATTATGAAGATCTTTGCATGAGACCTAAAGTAAGGATATATAAGGATAAAGACAAAGATGTGAATCCTTATGAAATTGATTTAGCGGATTATAATAATTTGAATATAACAGTTGTTGAAGTGCTGTAATTTGAGATTCATGCTTTTGATTCGGATTATATGAAGAAAAAATATCGGATGAGATAGTTAAATGATGGAATCACCGTTGAAACTATGCTTGCAGCACGGTTCTCAATTGCCTTGGTTCTAATCTGGGCATATATTTTCAAAAGAAAGCTTGCATTTAATCTAAACAAAGATGAATATAGTTTTGTTGCTCTGCTGAGTATTGTTTACCTTATTGGTATTTTATTCGCTCTTTTGGGTGGCGTACTTTAGGCACTTTATGCGACGGGGCTTGGGACAAATATACTTAAAATATAGATCCAACTTTAATTATTGGCTCAAACAATGCAGCTATTATTAATACGCTTGAACCACTTGTGGCTTACTTTGCTGGAATGATTTTAATGCGGGATAGACTTGGAATCGCTGCCATCCTTGGGGGTATCATAATAATAGTTGCCATCATATTAATGGATATTTTATGATTAAAAAAAAGTCGTAAATTGACTTTTATTGGTACACAAACATACGCTTATATTATTGACAATAAAGTTTAATAATTATACTATGACAACAAAGGCATTCAGCAAACGGAGTCTCCTGTATTTATGAAATTGCCTTGTAAAAATATTAACTATTTAATTAAAGGAGGACTAGAAATGAAAAAAAATATTGTGGAAATTGCTATTGAAAATGGAAATTTCAATACACTTGTTGCTGCACTGAAAAAGGCCGATCTTGTGGACACTTTATTGGGAGAAGGACCGTTCACGGTATTTGCGCCAACTGATGAGGCTTTCAAAAAACTGCTGACTGAAATGGAAATCAACGCAGAAGATTTATTAGGAAATCCTCAGTTATCTGAAATTTTGTTATACCATGTTTTAAGCGGTAAGGTAATGTCTTCAGATCTAAATGATGGTATGGAAGCAAAGACAGTTAATGGTAAAGCTATTAAAGTTTCATTAAAGGATGGTGCCTTTATCAATAAATCTAAGATCGTTACAGCTGACATCGATGCTGCTAATGGTGTTATCCATGTTATTGATACAGTTTTGATGCCAGAATAACTTCGTAAGCGAGAATTTATGCCCTACCTGCTAATGTTGTTAACCGTAAGCGTCTAATAGCGCAAACCTAGAATACAATATTAAAATTTTAGAGAATGTACCTGTTGAAGTCGTAACACTAAAGTTGCTACAGAAGGAGGTGCATTTTTATGATAGACCGTGATGTAAATCGAAATGCTTGGGAACAAAAACTTGCCGATTTTGAAGGTTGCCCGAATATTACCATTACAACAGAGGGAATAAAAGTTACAACTATCAAACACCGGCATAAATCTACTTTATTGCCGACGCTATTGTGGCTTGATCAAGAAAGGAGTCATAACTAAGAATTTTTAAATCGTGTATTGACAAGCGTGAACATTATATTCAGAAATGATTATGAAAGAGATACGATAGAATGCCAATATATAATAAAATAATTGATGACTTTGTGCCACTGCATAGAGAGATAGATGGACTTAGCAGTCATATTGAGAAGAAAGAGACGAATATAAGGGGATGAATGATATGAAGCGAAACAAGGCATATGACATAATGATCATTGGTGCAGGGATTATAGGTACCAGCATAGCGCGAGAACTATCAAAATTTCAACTAAAAGTATTGATTTTAGAGAAAGAGCCGGATGTCTCCATGGGCGCAACAAAAGCCAATAGTGGTATTGTCCACGGTGGATATGCTGAGGATCATGGCAAATTGAAGGGGATATTGGCTTACAAAGGAAGAATACAATTTCGAAAATTAAATAAAGAATTAAACTTCGGATTTAGAGAATCGGGTTCCTTGGTTGTGATTACCGATGATAATAAAGAACCCTTAGAATATTTACGCCAAAATGGCATGAAAAATGGATTGACGGATTTAACGATTATAGGTTCGGATGAAATAA
>JBBRXC010000086.1:0-7149 GCA_038248745.1 Peptostreptococcales bacterium
AAGGATTTCCGTAAATTTCCCAAGCTTTGTCCATACATTTATTTCGAAGAATCTCTTCCGCGTGATCAATTTTCGGCGGGAATTTTCCTGTCGCAATGGGTCTGATATTTTCTATGCTTTCAGATATCAAGTTGGTGTTTTGCACAACCACTTGATAGGCCAAGTCTTTCCCCAAATAACTAAATTCCTCAAGCATTTCATCGGTGGTTCTAAGAAATAATCCCTGATCTCCTTCTATGTCCTTATATCCTTGTCCTGCCATCAGTATTTTTCTATAAAGAGCTTCCTCTGGTGTCGTGTAATGAGAATCACAAGTGGCAACCACAGGTTTTCCGTACTTCGCCCCCAATGCTACAATTTTTCGATTAATATCCTTCAATGCTTCCTGGTCCTTTACGGTGCCATTTTCAATCAAAAATTGATTATTAATCAAAGGCTGTATTTCCAGGTAATCATAAAAATTTATAATATCTTCGATTTCATCTTCTTTCCCTTTTACAATATATTGGTATATTTCCCCTGCTTCACAGGCGGATCCAATGAGAAGCCCTTCTCTAAAAGAGGCCAGTACAGATTTAGGAATTCTAGGCTTTTTATAAAAATAGTCTAGGTGGGAAGTGGATACCAACTTATAAAGGTTCTTCAACCCCGCCTGCGTTTTTGTTAAGATGATGACATGGTTGGTTCCTGCCGCTTTGTAATCAATTTTTCCATTCTTATCTATATGTGTTGTATCATCAAAAAGATAGCCCTCCAGGCCATAAATGATTTTAATATCCAACTTATTCTTTTTCACTACTTTTGGTGCTTCAGGAAAAGCTTGAACCACGCCATGGTCCGTAATAGCAATCGCTTTATGTCCCCATTTTGCAGCGGTTTTTATCATTTCGGAAATTTCATTGAGTCCGTCCATCGCGCTCATTTTAGTATGCGCATGGAGTTCAACTCTTTTCACTTTGCTGCTGTCCTCTTTGGAAATTTTTTCAAATTTTTCAATATCCTTCACCATGACAACCAGCTGATCTTCATAGGTATCCCACTCAGCATTTCCTCGTATTTTAACCCAGTCTCCTGGATTTAACAGCTCATCGATTTCCTCCCATTTTTTTATAGAAGTAAACCCTTTGACACAAACGGATGTTTTTTTATCTGTGACGAGTATGGTTACCAGCTTTTTATCATTTTTTATTGTTCTTGATTCTTTTCTAAACAGGATGCCTTCAAAAGCCACTAATCCACTGTCTGGATTCAAGCTGGACAGGTCAACAAGATTGTCATTAATCAATTTACCCATAATTTTATTGCCACTTGCTGGTTCTTCCTTTGTGGATTTTCTTCCAGACCAGTTATTTTCAGCTTTTCCTGTTGTCTTTTTGGACTTGCCCTCAACGGCTTTCTGGTCTCTATGCATCTGCTCCATTTCTTGTGCAGAAGATTGGTCCTGGTTTTTGGAAATTTGGTCGTAGGAGTCTACATGATTATCAAAAACTATTTTTGTTTGGATGCCAAAAGTTTCCTGCAGCAATCTTTCAAATTTCTTACTCACTTTCGCGTTTAACTGTTCCACCGCTATATTCCCAAGAGCATAAATGGTCAAGTCATCCCCATTCAATAGATATTTATCAGGTAAAATAGTTTTTGTAAGAGAGGCAAACTCTCCGTTCACCAAAAAAATCATATGTTCAATAAATAATTTGACAATTTCTTCTTTGGTTAAAATAATGTCAGTATAGATGAAATTCAACTCAACCGATTTTAAATGAGGAATTTGATTGATAATTAACGCCTTGATTCTTAACACGTCTTCGTAGGGCAAAACAAAATTCAGTTCTATATCTACTGTAAGAACTGAACCGTCTTTTGACATTTTTGCACGTCCCAGGGAAAAACTGTATTCCTGCTTTGCATGTCTGCCAATTTTATTCCAACTGATTGTATTTTCAATAAGATTTTTCATTTACCCTATTTCCTTGAGAAGAAACCTTCCGCGGCACTTCTCCATTTTAGCTCTTCCGGAGAATCTGTATGATCTAGTATGATTTCATGTTTCACGGCCCGTTTATTTTCATCGATAGTGACAAAGGTTGTATATCCTTCGGCTTTTATTGTTTGTGTATCTTCTGACTTTAAATCGATATGAATCGTAAAACTTGTGGTTCCTGTCCGCACAACTGTACTCAGGTAAGTAATGATTTCTCCAGGATCTACAGGGCTGAAAAAGTTAAACTGATGGGTATTTTTATATAATAGCCCATTTTTATTTTTATGCTCTCCCACCGCTGCGATAAAAGAGGATTCCATCATCCATTCAATGGCTCTTCCTGCATACAGATTTTCATGGTGATTTAAGTCTTCCGCCTTGATCATATGACTGGCGCTATATGTTTTCATAATTTTCAACCGCCTTCAACAATTCTGCCACAATTTCTTCTTCTTTTACCGTTTTTATGATTTCACCTCTTTTAAAGAGAATTCCTTTACCATCACCACAGGCGACACCCACATCTGCTTCTTTTGCCTCACCTGGCCCGTTGACCGCACAGCCCATGACCGCAACAGTAAGCATTGGGAGGCCTTTTTCTTCTCTTTGCACTTTTATCCGTTCCAGTTTATTTTCCATCTCTAAAGCGATTTTTTCTAGATCAACCTTCGTGCGCCCACAGGTAGGACATGACACCAGATTTATTCCGCCACCCATTAATCCCACTGCCTCAAGAATCTCTTTTGCAAGAATTATTTCTTTTACGGGCTCTCCCGTGAGAGAAACTCTCATGGTATCGCCAATTCCTTCAAGCAAAAGTGCCCCAATGCCTATGGCTGACTTTAGTCTTCCAGATTGAACGGTCCCAGCCTCGGTTATGCCTATATGTATTGGATGTTTCGTCATGGCAGAAACAATTTTATGTGCTTGATAATTTAGTTTTACATTGGAAGCCTTCAATGATACAACAATCTGGTCAAAATCCATTTCTTCCACTAATTTAATATTTCTCAGGGCACTTTCAGCCAAACCTTCCGCTGTCACCCCATTATATTTCAGTAAAATATCCTTCTCTAAAGAACCGGAATTGACACCAATTCTAATGGGAATATTCCGCCATTTTGCTGCCTGAACCACTGCCCTGACATTTTCCAGATTTCCAATGTTTCCAGGATTGATTCTCACCTTGTCCGCCCCGTTTTCAATGGCGGCAATAGCAAGTCGGTAATCAAAGTGAATATCTGCAACCAAAGGAACTTTTGCGCGTTTTTTGATCAACCCAAAAGCCAAGGCAGCATCCATGTCAGGAACCGCCAGCCTGACAATTTGACAGCCAGCTTCTGTCAGTCTTTGTATTTGCTCTAGGCAGGCTTCCACATCTTTTGTGTCCACATTTGTCATAGACTGAATGGATATTTTGGCACCACCGCCAATCATGACGCCGCCGCAGTCAACTCTATTTGTCATCTAATACTCCTAAAATATTCTCAACACATCTTGATAGGTTACATATAACATCAGTCCAATTAAAAGTGCAAACCCAATTAAATGGATTTTCCCTTCTACTTCATCCGTGATGACTTTTCCTGTCAGTTTTCTAATGAATAACAGAACAATTCTTCCACCGTCTAAAGCAGGGATCGGCAACATGTTGACGATTGCTAGATTCAGACTGATCAAGGCAGCAAGCTGAGCCACATAAACAAATCCATATTTGGCACTGTCGCCAACCGCATTCACGATTCCTAAAGGTCCCATCAGTTCTTTTGTGGAGACTTTACCCGTAAACAACTGTCCGATGACATCCACCATTTGCACGCCCATGTCCCACGTTGCTAACGTACCATATTTCACTGCGGAAATTGGATTTTTTTGAAATGTAGGTGTAATGCCGATAATCATTCTTCCATCTTCTTCAACAGGTGTGATTTCCTTCACAATGACTTCCCCGTCTCTGATCACTTCAATTTTCACAGCCTTGCCATCTTCGCTGTTTATTGCTGCAGATACATCTTCCCAATTATTTATTTTTATATTGTTGATGGTTGAAACCCTGTCACCTTCTAAAATACCTGCCACTGCTGCCGGACTATCCAGATTAATTTTGTCTAACGTGGTTGTAGGTGTCCCAAAATAAAGAACAACAGAAGAAAGTATGAGAATGGCAAGTAATAAATTCATGGCAGATCCTGCCACCAAGACAGCTGCTTTGATGAAAAACGGTTTATTATTAAAGGCTCTTTCGTCTTCAGAGTCTTCATCTTCCCCCTCCATCGCGCAATAACCCCCTATTGGAAAAATCCTCAAGGAATATTGGGTTTCACCCTTCGTCTTTTTAATAATTGCCGGACCCATGCCCAAAGCAAATTCTTTCACCTTTATTCCTGAAGCTTTTGCAACCCCAAAATGCCCAAGTTCATGAACAAAGATCAATACCGAAAATATTATTACTGAATATAAAATTGTCATGAATGTTCTCCCCTTAAATTAAATACGCTGTGCAAACTTGTTTGTCTGCACTCTTGTTTCCAGATCAATCTCTAAAATATGATCCATATTTGATATTTCAACAAATTCATGTTTTTCTAAAACACCCCCCAGAATGTTTTGTATGTCTATAAATCTTATTTTTCCCTCTAAAAATAGCTGCACCAGCACTTCATTTCCACCGTTTAACACGACCGGATAACTTCCGCCTTTTTGAAGGGCTTCGTACGCATAGCCTACACACTTGAAAACACGTTGATCCAGTTTTTCAAAGGTTAAGTTTGCACCCTCTTTGAAAATATCCAAACCTTTACTTTTTATTTCCAACCTTTCAGGGTAAGAAAATGCATAACTAATGGGTATTTTCATGTCAGGCAAGCCCAACTGTGCGACAATTGAATTGTCCATATATTCCACCATAGAATGAACAATGCTCTGCGGGTGTACTGCAATTTCTATTTTTTCTCCAGGTAGATGGTATAACCAGCTTGCCTCAATGACCTCCAGCCCTTTATTCATCATGGTTGCAGAATCTATGGTAATTTTTTGTCCCATGATCCATTTTGGATGTTTTAATGCCTGTTCGCGGGTGACCTTTTCCAACTCCTGTAAAGAATAATTTCTGAATGGCCCTCCTGATGCTGTTAAAATCACTTTTTTGATTTCATTGTCTTGATTTCCCTGCAGACACTGGAAAATAGCACTGTGCTCACTGTCAACTGGCAGAATTTTAACCTTATTTTTCCTGGCTGCTTCGGTAATGAGTTTCCCTCCTGCAACCAAGGTTTCCTTATTTGCAAGGGCAATGGTCGTTCCTTTTAATATGGCCCTGTAAGTTGGCTGCAATCCCAACATCCCCACCAAGGCGTTGAGCACCATGTCACAATCAGATTCTGCTGCTTCTATTAATCCTTCCATCCCGTATAAGATCTCTGTTTTAGGATGCCTTTTTTTTAATGTAACTGCATCTTCTACCTTGGCAACTACAGCAATTTCCGGGTTAAATTTAATAATTTGTGCAGATAATTCTTCTATTCTTGTTCCGCATGAAACGACGGAAACCTTAAAAAGATCTTTATTATTTTCAATAACCTCTAAAGCCTGGGTCCCAATGGAGCCGGTGCTTCCAAGTATACAAATTTTCTTCATCTATTCCCCTACTTAATCATCAGCATTATATAGTAATATATAAACGGTGCAGTGAACAGAAGACTGTCTATTCTGTCTAAAACCCCGCCATGTCCTGGTATTAGGTTTCCAAAGTCCTTTATACCCATTTTCCGTTTAAATAAAGATGCGGTCAAATCTCCAATCTGAGAGACAACCCCTCCCAAGATTCCTATAATAATACTGTGTAATAACAAGGAAGGTATGACAAAATAGGCAAAAACACCACATAGGATGACGCTTCCTGCGATACCCCCGATGGACCCTTCGATGGTTTTTTTCGGGCTGATGGAAGGGCACAGCTTATGTTTTCCAAAAAAATACCCGGCAAAATAAGCCATGCTGTCTGTCCCGAAGGCGGTGAGAAAAATGAGCCACACCAAAATGCCATATTCCGGAATCTGTTCGACCAGCACAATATGATAGGAAAAAAAGACGATATAAAAAAGACCCAGCATTGTTGCCATGCCATCTTCAAGTTTTCTTTCCTTAATTTTAAATAAATAGATAAGACTCATCAAGACTACTGCAAACATCCAAAACATGTACCAGCCTGTCGTGTCATCAAATTTCAATAAATTTATACTGTAAAGCAAAAAAGTACTGGCTAGGCCAATAGGCAAAGAGGCTTTCACCCCCAAATGATTGAACCCTTCATAAAACTCTTTTATTCCCATAATGCCAATCAAAAAGCAACCTAAAAGAAGTACATTTCCACCAATAAATACAAATGCCATCAAAGGCAACATAATAATCCCTGATAAAATTCTGGTTTTCATGAAATACTCCTCCCGCCAAATCGCCGGTTTCTATTCTGATATTCTTCAATAGCTTTTTCAAATTCTACCGGTGTAAAATCCGGCCACAGTGTTTCTGTAAATACAAATTCACTGTACGCACTTTGCCATAGCAAATAATTGGACAATCTTTTTTCTCCACTGGTTCTAATAACCATGTCAGGGTCAGGCACATCTGCAAATTTCTCTCCTGTAAAAAGATACTTGGCAAAGCTTTCTTCCGTAATATTTTCCGGGTTAACAAGTCCACTACTGATCTCTTCTCCAATTAGCTTGATTGCCTGCAGTATTTCATCTCTGCTGCCATAATTCAGCGCAATATTAAACTGGAGACCAGAATTCCCATCCGTTTTTTTTAAGGCTTTTTCTAGACTTTTTACTGCATCTCCTGGTAGTTTGCTGTAATCTCCCAATATTTTCACTCGAACGTTATTTTTATTGAGTTCATTCAGTTCTTTTCCCACATATAAAACAAGAAGTTTGAAAATACCATTCACTTCCTCTGTAGATCTTTTCCAGTTTTCAGTTGAAAAAGCATAAACAGTTAAATGCTTCACACCAAGAATGCTGGCATGTTTCACAATTTCTTTCATTGCAACCATTCCCGCGTTGTGTCCCGCCAGCCTAGGCAGGCCCTTATTGTTAGCCCATCTTCCGTTGCCATCCATGACAATGGCAATATGTTTTGGGATTCTCTCTTTATCCAGCATTTGCCTC
>JBBRXC010000087.1:0-7140 GCA_038248745.1 Peptostreptococcales bacterium
GAGGTTCAACCGACAAAGTACTTTTACGATATACCTTGTTTTAGATATGAAAAACCTCAGTCAGGAAGATTAAGAGAATTTCACCAGTTTGGCATAGAAATTTTTGGAACAAACAATATGATGGCGGATGCAGAAGTGATCTGCTTAGGCAAGGATTTTCTTGAAGGGCTTGGCATCCAGAATGTAGAGCTTAGAATTAACAGCATTGGATGCCCCCAGTGTAGAGAAGAATACAAAAAAGTATTAAGAGAATTTTTGCAGCCAAAACATGACGAACTTTGTGAAACATGTCAGGGGAGATTTGTTAAAAATCCTTTAAGAATTCTTGACTGTAAATCGGAAGTTTGCCAAGAATTAGTACAGGGAGCACCAGTCTTGCTGGATTATCTTTGCGAAGAATGTGCCACTGCATTTGCCGAATTACAAAACGACTTAAAATCAATGGGCGTGGAATTTATCATTGATACTGGAATTGTCAGAGGCCTTGATTATTACACAAAAACCGCTTTCGAGTTTGTATCCAATAAAATAGGTGCGCAAGGAACAGTTTGTGGCGGCGGCCGATATGACAACTTAATTGAAGAGCTTGGGGGGCCACCAATTCCAGGAGTGGGTTTTGGTCTTGGAATAGAAAGACTGCTTCTTACTTTGGAAGCAAATGATATTGAAATTGCCGAGCCTCCATCAGTCGATGTATTTATTGCTATCATGGGAGAAAACGCAAAAAAATATGGTCTTTCTCTTCTAAGACAACTTAGGTTGAAGGGCGTTAAAACTGAAATGGATCTGATGGCAAGAAATTTTAAAGGACAGTTTAAATATGCCGACAGACTGAACGCCAAACAAACAATAGTTATTGGAGATAATGAACTGGATGAGGGAATGATCACCATTAAAAATATGGCTACCTCAGCCCAAAGACTAATCCCAATTGAAAATTTAATCGATGAATTAACAAAATAACAGGAATTGGAGAGATATATGAGTAATGTGTTTAAAAGAACCCACATGTGTGGCGTTTTAAGAGCTGAAAATATAAATGATGAAGTAGTACTTAATGGTTGGATTCAAAAGAGAAGAAATCTTGGTGGGCTTATTTTCTGTGATGTAAGAGACAAAACAGGAATCATACAGGTTGTCTTTGATGATAAAATTCCTGCAGAACTCTTTGAAAAGGCCGATAGCTTAAGAGGGGAGTTTGTCGTTGGGATTAAAGGGGTTGTTAAGGAAAGACAATCGAAAAATTTAGAAATCTTAACAGGCGAAATTGAAATATTTGCAAATGATTTGATGATATATTCGGAAGCGGAAACGCCACCAATATATATTAAAGATGATGATAAAGTAGATGAAAATCTTAGACTTAAATACAGGTATCTGGATTTAAGAAAAAATAAAATGCAAAATAATTTGACATTTAGACATAATATTTCGAAAGTAACCAGGGATTATTTTGATTCAGAGGGCTTTACCGAAGTAGAAACCCCTATGCTAATAAAACCAACACCAGAAGGCGCAAGAGATTATCTTGTACCAAGCAGAGTTCACCCCGGAGAGTTTTATGCGCTACCGCAGTCGCCACAGATGTTTAAGCAGCTTTTAATGGTTGGCGGCACAGATCGATATATGCAAATTGTTAAATGCTTTAGAGATGAAGACTTAAGAGCTGACAGACAACCCGAATTTACCCAAATTGATTTGGAAATGTCCTTCGTGGATGTGGATGATGTCCTTGAGGTACAGGAAGGCTATTTGAAAAAATTATTTAAAGAGATCATGAAGGTTGATATCGTTACGCCATTACCAAGAATACCTTTTGATGAGGCGATGGCCCGTTATGGGAGTGATAAGCCAGATACACGCTTTGGATTTGAACTCAAACTATTAAATGATAAGGTTTCCAACACGACCTTCCCGTTGTTTTCAGGCGTACTTGATGCAGGTGGAGATGTGAGGGGTATAAACATTGAAGGTGGTGCTGAACAATTCAGCAGAAAAGATATTGATAAATTTCAGGATTCCATTAAATCATTCGGTGCCAAGAGCCTCGTCTGGGTTAAGGTTGGGGTTGACGAAATAACTTCTTCTGTCAACAAATTTTTCGACCAAGACCAGTTAAATGACCTTATTTCAGTGTTTTCAGCCAAACCAGGAGATCTTATCCTTATAGCATCTGATAAATCTAAGGTGGTGTTTGACAGTTTAGGCTTCTTGAGGAGAGATATCGCTGGTAAAATGGGGCTTCTTGATGATTCGAAATACAATCTGCTTTGGGTTGTTGATTTTCCATTATACGAATACGATGAAGAGTCCAATAAATACTTTGCCATGCATCATCCTTTCACTTCACCAAGAATTGAAGATATTCCCATGCTAGATACCGACCCTGGTAAAGTAAAAGCAAAAGCATATGATATTATCTTAAATGGCGTAGAACTTGGCGGAGGGAGCATTAGAATCCATGATAAGAACCTTCAAAAGAAAATGTTCAATGTTCTCGGTCTTTCTGATGAGGAATGTCAACAGAAGTTTGGTTTTCTACTAGAAGCATTCAAATATGGAACGCCGCCCCATGGAGGTTTGGCGTATGGGCTTGACAGATTGGTTATGTTGCTTTCAGGAGAACATAGTATCAGAGAAGTGATGGCTTTTCCTAAGAATCAGTCAGCACAGTGTATGGTAAGTGAAGCACCATCTGTTGCCTCCGAAGAACAATTAGAAGAGCTGGGAATTAAATTGAGGCAATTATGAAAATAGGAATACTTGGCGGAACCTTTGATCCCGTTCATTTTGGTCATTTATCTATAGCAAAACAAGCATTAGAAGAGTTGGCATTGGATAAACTGATTATTGTTCCTGCAAAGCTTCAGCCTTTTAAGTTGGATCAACCAGTAACAATCGGAAAACATCGCATAGAGATGTTAAAACTCGCTTTTAAAGATTTTGAAAAAGTGACTATTTCTGAGTATGAACTAGATAAAAATGAAGTGTCTTATACAATCAACACTTTAAGCGCATTTAGAAAAGAATACCCTGACAGCGAACTTTGGTTTTTAATGGGGACTGATTCTTTCCTTAAAATAGAAATATGGAAAAATGCTAGGGACCTTTTATCCCAATTCAACTTGATTGTAGGCGCACGACCCGGGTATAAGGAACAAGAATTAGATGCTCAAATCGAGTATTTAGAAAAAACCTATGGAACTAAAATTTATAAACTGTCAAACGAAAAAATTGATATTTCTTCTACTGATATCAGAAAAAGAATCAATCAGGGCGAGGCTATAGATCAATGGGTTCCTTTAACGGTAGAAAGGTATATAACCGATTATGCGCTCTATAAATAGCTATATAGAAAGAAATTTCACTGAAAAGAGAAAATTGCACACGTTTGCAGTTTGCCAACTGGCAATGAATCTTGCTGAACATTATGGCATAGAAAAGGATAAGGTAGAAACCGCTGCGCTTTTTCATGATATGTTTAGAGGGGTGCCGGAACAGTCAATAAACTGTTATGTGACGCATCTTGGTTTGGATTCAAAATATTTAAATAATCCAAATCTAGCACATGGTAAAATTGCAGCAATCGTCATGGAAAGAGATTATGGCATTACAGATAAAGATGTTATAAACGCGGTAAGTTTTCATACAACGGGAAGAGAAGCCATGTCAGAAATAGAGAAGATTATCTATATTGCTGATGCCACAGAGCCTAATAGAGTTTATCCAAGTGTGGAAATGCTCAGAAAATTATCCTTCGAACATTTAGATAAAGCTGTGTTGGAATCATTAAAGCATACTATTAAATATATTGAAGAAAGAGGACTTTATCTTGATAATGATACTGTTCTAGCAAAAGATTATTACATGAAAAAGGAGAAAATGAATGAATAGTAAAGAAATGGCTATATTAGCAGCAAAAACATTGGACAGCAAAAAGGCTTTGGACATTATATGTCTTGACATTGAGTCGAAATCATCCATAGCTGATTATTTTATTTTAGCATCAGGAGGTTCAGAAAGGCAGATAAAAGCTCTTTCCGAAGAGGTAGATGACCAGTTTGCAAAAGCAGGGCTAATCGCTAAAAGCATTGAAGGGAAAGCTAGTTCTGGTTGGATTTTGCTGGATTTTGGAGACATTATTGTAAGTGTTCTTACTCTTGAAATGAGAGAAAAATATAACATTGAAAAAGTATGGGGCGACTGTGAAATACTAAACTGGGAGGAATAGAATGTTAGAAAGATATGAATTCGCTGAAATTGAAAAAAAATGGCAAAAGTCTTGGGAAGATAAGGAAACCTTTAAGACAATAGAAGATGAAAGTAAGGAAAAATATTACGTTCTAGAAATGTTTCCTTATCCATCAGGAAAGCTTCATATGGGACATGTTAGAAATTATTCCATTGGAGATGTAATCGCTCGATTTAAAACCATGAATAATTTTAATGTTCTTCATCCTATGGGATGGGATTCTTTTGGGCTTCCTGCTGAAAACGCAGCAATTAAAAATGGAACACATCCAAACCTTTGGACTTGGGCAAATATCGATGAAATGAGAAGCCAGTTAAAAGAATTAGGGTTATCCTATGACTGGAGTAGAGAAGTTGCCACCTGTCATCCTGATTATTATAAATGGATGCAGTGGATTTTTATTCAGTTTTTTAATAAAGGACTGGCTTACAAAAAAGAAAACCCTGTAAACTGGTGCCCAAGTTGCCAGACTGTACTAGCAAATGAACAGGTTGTTGATGGAGGTTGTGAAAGATGTGGAACGTTAGTTGGCAAAAAGGAACTTTCTCAATGGTATTTCAAGATAACCGATTATGCCGACAGACTTCTTGACAATTTAGACGTTCTTGACGGCTGGCCTAATAAAGTGAAAACCATGCAAAAAAACTGGATTGGCAGGAGCGTCGGGGCTGAAGTTGACTTTGATATTGTTGGTTTTGATAAAAAGATGAAGATATTCACAACAAGACCTGATACGCTATATGGCGTTACTTACATGGTTCTTGCCCCTGAGCATCCTTTCGTCAAAGAATTGGTTTCTGATTCAGATAAAATAGAAGAAATACGAGCATTCAATGAAAAACTTCATCAGATGTCAGATATTGAACGTACCTCAACAACGCTGGAAAAAGAAGGGGTGTTCACCGGTCGATACTGCATTAATCCATTAAATAATAAAGAAGTGCCAATATTTATTGCTAACTATGTGCTAATGAATTATGGTACGGGTGCAATTATGGCTGTACCTGCCCATGACCAAAGAGACTTTGACTTTGCAGCAAAATACAATTTGGAGATTATTCCTGTCGTTGAAACAAATGATCCCGATATAGACATTTTGAATTTAAAAGAAGCCTTTATCGCTGAAGGAAATATGATTAATTCAGATACATTCAATGGCATGAACAATAAAGTAGCCATTGATAAGTTTATCGACTATCTTGAAGAAAAGAAAATTGGAAAAAAATCCATAAACTACAGATTAAGAGACTGGCTTATTTCAAGGCAACGCTATTGGGGGACCCCAATTCCAATGATCTTTTGTGATAAATGCGGATGGGTACCTGAAAAGGAAGAGAACCTGCCAGTATTGCTTCCAACCGATGTCGAATTTACAGGTAAAGGAGAATCACCTTTAACAACAAGTAAAACTTTTGGAGAAACAGCTTGCCCAACATGTGGCAGAATTGCTCATAGAGAATTAGATACCATGGATACATTTCTTGATTCCTCGTGGTATTTTCTAAGGTATACAGATCCAAAAAATAAGGAAAAAGCTTGGGATTTTAAAAATCAAAAGTACTGGATGAATGTTGATCAGTACATAGGTGGTGTTGAGCATGCGATCCTTCACTTAATGTATTCAAGATTTTTTCAAATGGCGCTTTATGACCTTGGATTAGTAAGCAATGAAGAACCTTTTAAGAATCTTCTGACGCAGGGAATGGTCATAAAAGATGGTAAAAAAATGTCGAAATCAATTGGTAATGTAGTTAGCCCTGATTTAATCATCAGAAAATACGGCGCAGACACTGCCCGCCTGTTTATCTTGTTCGCCTCACCGCCAGAAAAAGAACTTGACTGGTCTGATGCCGGAGTAGAAGGCAGTTTCAGATTTTTAAATAGAGTCCATAGAATTGTGTATGAATTGTCAGAGCTTATTTCAGCAGTACCTGAAACCTACATCCTTGAAAATGAAGCGGATAAGAATTTGGCTTATGTAATGAATGGCACGATAAAAAAAGTTTCTGCAGATGTTGGAGGAAGATTCAATTTTAATACTGCAATCAGCTCTATTATGGAACTTGTCAATGAAATGTATAAATATAAAGAAGGAGACGATATTAACCTTGGGCTGTTAAAGACTTGTATTGGAAATTTAGTGTTAATCCTTTCACCTTTCACACCACATATCTGTGAAGAAATGTGGCAACATCTTGGCAACACGAAATCAGTCTACAAAACAAACTGGCCTTCGTATGATGAAGACGCGCTGATAAAAGATACGGTGGAAATTGTTATACAAGTTAATGGCAAGGTTAAAGAAAAGCTTAACATAACAAACAATCTTGATAAATCAACGTTTGAAAGGATAGCAATGGAAAATGAAAAAGTGAAAGCTATCATCAATGGCAAAGACGTAATCAAAATAATTGCAGTCCCAAACAAGTTGATCAATATTGTTGTTAAATAATGAACGGGGGGACAAAATGAAAACAAATTTTAAGAAAAAGGGAGAGAGTTCACTTCGGGTAATTCCTTTAGGGGGTCTAAACGAAATCGGAAAAAACATGACCGTCCTGGAATATAAAGACGAAATTTTAATTATAGACTGTGGTCTTTCTTTCCCTGATGATGAAATGTACGGAATAGACATTGTAATACCGGATTTTACCTATTTAATTAAAAATGCCGCTAAAATTAAAGGCATGATTATCACCCATGGGCATGAGGATCATATTGGCGGGATTCCATTTTTTTTAAAACATCTAAATGTACCAATTTATGGAACGAGACTTCCTTTAGGTTTAATTGGAAACAAACTGAAGGAGCATAAATTGACGGCTAATTTAAATGTTGTAAAAGCAGGCGATACTGTTAAATTAGGTTCTTTTAAAGTTGAAACAATC
>JBBRXC010000088.1:0-7064 GCA_038248745.1 Peptostreptococcales bacterium
GGTTGAGGGTCCAACACCTGATAATTCCTGAAGCTGCTGGCTGTCTGCCGTATTAATGTTTATTTTGTCATTATTTTCAACGCCTGAAAGTTGCTTTAAATTATTTCCAGCTGTAGATATAAACTTTTCACCCATTTTTGGTATATATATTTTGTTTTCATCTTTTAATTTTGCGGCCATATTGATCCCTGATATGTCAGCATTTGGCTGTAAACCACCCGCCATTTCAATTGCCAGATAGACTCTTGTATCTTCTTCTACTTTCAAGACCTTTGGATGATTTACAGCACCTGAGACATCAACAAAAATATATTTTACTTCTTCTACTCCTGATGTGTTTAATACGATCGCTTCTGTTGAAGTTGAAGCAGAATTTTTTTCAACCACAATTTCTTCTGGTCTGTCTTTTCCGAAACTGATGAAAAGCCCAAAAATAATAACTGAAAAAATAATAACAGCTTTCACGACATTTTCTTTATGATATTTGATATATTCAACTATTTTCCCTTTCAAAGAATTCCTCCACATCAGATTATTATAATAAAGTATAATTCATCATACAGCGGAAACAAATGGAAGTCAATGTTAAAATTGTAAATTATTACCAAATATTATCGCTTCCCTTGTGATTTCTACCTCTGACCGATCATACTCTATCTGGTAATAATCCGTTATTGCCTTAATCAACAATTCCGGGCTTAAATTGGACATACTGCCAGCATCCATCTTTACATAAATGATCAGTTCTTTTTCATTTTTATTGATAGCTAATTCTTTAATCATACTTTTAATATTAATATCCACAAGTTCTTTCTTTTTATTTAACTTTTGGCAAATAATCTCCGGTTGATTCATAAAATCTATAACTTCAATACCTTTCTCAAAAGTAGCTTTAAAAGGGATTTTTATTCTATATTCTGCAAACTCAGTGATAGCCGCCAAAGATTTCCCCGTAGCTTTTGTTTCTTTACATTCTATGATTTCAATTCCCTCTGGCATGGCAAGATTAAATGTTTTCAATATATTGTCTTCATTAATTTTTTCAACCGTTTCAAATTCTAAAATCTCTCCATTGCTTTCGTAGCCAAGAGAAAGTGGCTGAGCCAAACCCATTTTAGGATGTGGATTATATCCCTGAGAATACTCCAGCTTTATTCCCAGACGTTTAAAAGATCTTTTAAATAGGCGCATTAAATCAAGATGCGAAATATATTTAATGTAGCCTGATTTAGAAAACTTAATAATATATCTATACATGGATACCCTCCATTTCGCATTTCACTCTGCTGTTTAACCCACAATCGGCGCATCCTAGCCTGCAATCATCTGTTAAAGCTTCCGCTTTTGCCTTTTCGTTTTCAGTCATTAAAAAGTCTTTTGTAACGCCCGAATCAATATGGTCCCAAGGAAGAATTTCATCGTAGTTTCGTTCCCTACATGCATAAAAATTCATATCTATTGCTGTCGTTTCAAAAGCTTTAAGCCATTGCTCATTGTTAAAATTTTCTGACCATCCATCAAAACTACATCCTAGCTTAAATGCCTCAATAAGTGGTTTTGTAACATTTCTGTCTCCTCTTGCAAACACAGCTTCTAAAATAGTCGTATCCGTTCTGTGATAAGTAAAGGTCACACCTCTTATCCCTTTTAGTTTGTCTTTCAGATGCATATGTTTTTCCCTAAATTCTTTGGCTGTATCTTGTCCATGCCATTGAAACGGCGTATGCGCTTTTGGCACAAAACTGGAAACACTTATTGTCACATTAAAACGCCCACCCTTGCGACCGTTGATTTTGTAGTTAAGATCTACCACATTCTTTGCAATTTCAGCTATACCATCTATATCTTTCATCGTTTCAGTGGGCAATCCAACCATAAAGTAAAGTTTTAGGTTTGACCAGCCAAGTTCCAGTGCCTGTTCAATTGAACTATAGATGTTTTCTTCTGTAATATTTTTATTGACCACATTCCTTAGTCTTTGAGAACCTGCTTCAGGAGCAAATGTTAACCCCGATTTTTTATAACCTTGAATTTCTTTCAAGACTTTAAAGGAAAATGAGTCTAATCTTAATGATGGAAGAGATAAGGACACATTATGCTCTTTACACATTTTCATCAGGTTGAGCGCTAATTCTTCAAACTCAGAGTGATCACTCGTAGATAAAGATAAAAGAGATAGTTCTTCATGGCCAGAATTTTCCAGCATTTTTTTTGCTAATGTCTCGATTGTTTCTTTAGAGCGTTCTCTGACTGGTCTGTAAATCATACCTGCCTGGCAGAATCTACAGCCTCTTGTGCAACCTCTGAATGTTTCAACGACGGATCGGTCATGGATTACTTCAATAAAAGGCACGATCGCATTTTCTGGAAAAAAAGCTTCATCAATATTGCTGATGATTGCCTTTTTAATAGAATCCGGCGCTTCTTTATAAAGCTTTTTCATTTTTTTAATGGTCCCGTCAATATTATATTCTGGTTCATAAAAACTCGGGATATATATTCCTTCAAGATGACAAAGTTCTTTGTATAATTCCTCTTTATTTTTGCCACTAGCTTTCCATTCTGCATGTTTTTTGCAAAGAGTAACAATAAGTTCCTCGCCGTCTCCAATCACAAAAATATCGAATATATCAGCCAAGGGTTCAGGATTAAATGCACAGGGGCCTCCTGCAACAATAATAGGGTAGTCTTCTCCTCTCTCCTGTTTGGTCAAAGGGATGCCCCCAAGATCAAGCATATTCAATATATTCGTGTACGACATTTCATATTGAAGCGTAAAACCTACCATATCCAAATCCTTTATTGGCGTTTTGCTCTCAAGCGTAAACAACGGCAATTTTATTGCTCTCATTTCCGCTTCCATATCTAAAGCTGGGGCAAAAATTCTTTCACAGAAAATATCATCCTCCCGATTTAATACACCATAAAGGATCTGAAGCCCAAGAAACGACATCCCGATTTCATAGGTGTCTGGAAATGCAAAACCAAATCTTGTTTTTACGTTTTCCAAATTTTTCTTCACTGAATTAAATTCTCCGCCAATATATCTGGCTGGTTTTTCTACAATTTTAAGTAGTTTATTCAAATTACTGTCAATATTCATTATTTATTACCTTTCTCAATCATCAAATCATCAATGCTTTTTCCCACTAAATCTTCTATTTTTTTCAATAAAATGTTGTGTTCTAGGATTTTTGTTTTAATAGTTTCTTGCGCTCGAGGATTATTTTTAAACTTACTAAGGATATAGTCCATTCTTCTCTTTAACCCAACATATTCATTTTCCTTCACCATACGGTCTGCTAAACAGACAATATCAATTTCTCGCAAATTGTTGATCTCTTTTGTTATAGAGTAATACATATGGCTTTTAATGATGTCAGCTTCCTGTAGATACCCTTTTGCTTCAGCTATTATTGCGCCGATTTCCCCATGATTTTCATCTACTCTTGCGATATCATGGAGCATGGCAGCACCTTTTATCGTTTCTACCGATAAATTATACCCATATTTGTTTAATTCTACAGCAAGAATTTCAGACACTCTGGCAACTTCCATACAATGAAGTATTACACGCTCAGGCGTTTGATTATTTTTTAAAAGTTGCAGTGCATATTCTTTTGTAATATATGACATATTCTTTGATTACCAACCTTTCTAGCCTATTATAACATAAATCTCATCCAATGAAGATACAAATTGGTTTATTGACTGGTATAATAATAAATGTTATAGTAAAGTAAATATTAAACAGTGCCATTAAGCTTTTTTACTTGTGAAAGGACTGAATGATGACTTATTCTGAAATGCTTGATTCAATAATAAAAGACAGCAAACTTTCTCTTAGACAACTGGCTTCGAAATGTGGGGATTTAGGGCTTAGTATTACCCCCTCCTATATTTCTCAATTAAAAAACGGTAAACTTCCTGCGCCAAGTCCTGAAGTATCAATTACTATTGCCAAAGCTTGTAGTAGCAAACTGCATGCAGCCCTTGTTTTTGTGGGATATATGGAAAAAGCACCAGACATTATTAAGAATTATATGAACACATCAACAAAGCTTTACAAACTTATGCTTGAAAATTTATGTGATGGACAAACAACGGTGCCCCTTACTCCTGAGGCAAGAGAATTTATCAATAGATTGGATGTTATATCCGCTTTTGAACTTACAACCAATTATTTAAATGAAGGAAAATTCAATTTAACAAAAGAGCTTGCAGAGGAAATGGTTTTGGTCAGTGGCGGTGCTATTAAGACAAACAATGACATGACTACTACATTTTTAAACGATTCGTCCATGTCACCTTCCATACCAATGCACTCATTACTTTATATCATGCCAACAAAATCCTCTTTAATTAAAGAAAAGGATATCATTGCTATTTATCCTTATGGCAGAAAAATGGTCACTTTAAGGCGTGTTTTTTTCTTGAAAAATCAGATTCTCTTAATCCCGGAAGATAATACTTATGATATCATTTCAACAAATTCCCTTGATACACTTGATTATTTAGGCAAAGTGGTTTCTTATAAAATCGATTTATAGTTTCCCTAGATAAAAGCAACACCTTGCATCCCTGCAAGGTGTTTTTTGTTATTTTAATAATATTCTTCCATATATTCAAACTCATAATCAACGATTCTAATCAAATCTCCTTCTTTGAGGCCCATTTCTTTTAAGGTCTCTAAGGCGCCTTTGTTTTCAATATACTTGTATAGGTATCTTAATGATCCCATATCGTTAAAATTTGTTGAATTGAAGATCTTTTCTAGTTGTTTGCCTCTAAGAATAAAGACCTTTCCATCTGTAAATGCTTTAATATCCCTATAAGTTGGGTCTTCATCATCCTTTTCAAGATCAAAAAATTCATAAGTTTCAGTCTCTGGCTCTAACTTTTGCAACATTTCAGCTGCCTCTGCTAAAACTTCATTCACACCGATATTGATTGGTGCTGAAACTGGAAAAACCTTATACCCTTTACTCTCCACATAAGTTTTGAACTCTGTGTAAGCAGGGTCATCGTCATCAATGATATCCATTTTGTTGGCGACAACAATTTGAGGTTTTTTTATTAATTTTTCACTGTATAACTCAAGTTCTTTGTTAATTTTATCGAAATCCTCAATCGGTTTCCTGCCTTCTGAACCTGAAATATCTACCACATGGATAAGAATCTTAGTTCTTTCCACATGCTTTAAAAATTCAAGTCCGAGTCCGGCACCTTCATGGGCACCTTCAATAATTCCAGCAATATCCGCCATAACAAAACTTGTATCAAATATCTCTACCACTCCTAGATTAGGGGATATGGTTGTAAAGTGGTAGTTGGCTATTTTAGGGTTTGCTTTTGTTGAAACTGCTAAGAAAGTTGATTTTCCAACATTAGGGAAACCAACAAGTCCTACATCAGCAATTAATTTCATTTCAAGAGAAACTGTTCTTTCTTTGCCAAGCCCACCCGCTTCAGCAAAGTTAGGTGCTTGTCTCACAGAGTTTTTGAAATGCACATTTCCTTTTCCACCCTTACCACCCTTTGCAGCTACAAAACTATCGCCATCTTTAATAAGGTCTTTCATGACAAGCCCAGTTTCTTCATCTAATACGATCGTACCTGGTGGTACATGAATAACAAGATCATCCCCATATTTGCCAAATCTTTTCTTTCTCATGCCATTTTGGCCATCTTCAGCTTCATATTTCTTTTTATATTTAAAATCCATTAGGGTTCTTAGGTTTTCATCAGCCATAAATATTACAGCTCCACCATTTCCACCGTCTCCGCCGTCAGGACCACCTTCTGGTACAAAGGGTTCTCTTCGAAACGAAACACATCCGTTTCCGCCTTTACCAGATTTAATGACTATCCTGGCTCTATCTACAAACATATTTTCACCACTCAATTTCTTAAATAATTGAAAAGCCCCTAAAATAGGGGCTTTATAAATCAATCATTTATGCTTCTTTTGGATATACACTTACTTGCTTTCTGGTTTTGTCATATCTTTCGAACTTAACATCTCCGTCAATCGTTGCAAATAATGTATCATCTCCGCCAATACCTACGTTATTACCAGGGTGGAACTTTGTCCCTCTTTGTCTTACTAAGATGCTGCCAGCGCTAACATATTGACCATCGCCTCTTTTAACGCCCAAACGTCTTCCCGCACTGTCACGACCATTCTTAGAACTTCCAACTCCCTTTTTACTTGCCATAGACTAAACACCTCCTCGCTGTTCTAGTATCTATTATTCTGTATGTTATTTAGCTGCTGGCTTTTTAGTCGCTGCTTTTTTAACTACAGGTTTTGTTGCTGTTACTGCTTTTTTTGCTACCGTCTTTTTTTCAACTGGCGCTTTTGCTTTTGCTGGCGCTTTTGCTTTTGCTGGTGCTTTTGCTTTTGCTGGCGCTTTTGCTTTTGTCTTTGCCTCTGTTGGTGCTTTTGCTTTCGCTGGCGCCTTTGTTGAAGCTTTTATTTTTTCAGCCGTTTCATCAGTTGTCTTCACGACTGATTTTTTGGTAGGTTCTTTCGCCTCACCCGTTAGTGATGTGATTTCTACCATTGTATATGGTTGTCTATGGCCCTGTTTCTTTCTATAGTCTTTCTTTGACTTATACTTGAAGATAATAACCTTCTCAGCTTTGCCATTTTCAACTACACTGCCAAAAACCTTTGTTTCGTTCAGGTAAGGAGTTCCAACTTGAACCTCTTTGCCATTCGCTAGTACCATTACCTTGTCAAATTCGATGACAGCTCCAGCCTCAAACTTAAGTTTTTCAACTGTGATAACGTCTCCTTCTTGAACTCTGTACTGTTTTCCACCTGTTTCAATTACTGCATACATACTTTCTTTACCTCCTCAATCCAGTCTCGCCATCTAAGGTATCCCGAGGGATTTACAAAAACCCATTCTGAGCGGCTTACAGTGATATATACTATCATAAACCCCTATCCGTGTCAATGGATTTGATTAATTATTTTTGTCTTTCTTTTCGTAATGCACGTGTAGCAATTCATGGGCTTTGTCTTTCACAATTCTATCATAGACGGACTCAATCAC
>JBBRXC010000089.1:0-6978 GCA_038248745.1 Peptostreptococcales bacterium
AATATTTTACACTCTCCGATCAGATTCATAATAAACCACCTTTCTTCGTTTAAAAAAGCGTTATGATTTGTACCCCCATTATAAACCCAATAACACCAAAAATAAAGGTGCTGGATATATAGAGTAGTGCATTCTTTTTTTTATCTTCCTTAAATAAATTGAAGCCTTCATACATAAAGGTTGAAAAAGTCGTGTAAGCGCCTAAAAACCCATCGCCAAGCAACAGATACATATTGCCGTCAAGTTCAATAGAACTTATGATCCCCAAAAGAATCGCCCCAGAAATATTGATAAAAAAAGTCCCGATCGGCATCCAGCTGCTGGAGGTTTCGGAAAATCTCCTCCCAATTGCATATCTTGTTATACTGCCCAATGCGCCACCAACCCCAACGATAAGAACGCCCATCATTCCACCTCATCCTTATAAAGGTTGTCATCAATTTCAGGTGCAAAGTCTCCTCTAGTAAGTTTGCCAATCATTTTTCTGGCCGCTAGGATCCCCAAGTAGGCTGCCGCTAGCCCTAAAACAGCAGAAAACAGGATATATAGTAATGCTATAAGGTAATCCCCTGCCATCATTAAACGCACGGTCTCTTTGCATAAGGTTGAAAAGGTTGTATAGGCGCCCAAAAATCCGGTGGCAATCCCCAGTCGGACATTCGCATCGAACTCTAAAACTTCAAAAGCAGTTGTCAATAAAAACAACAAGAAAAAGCTCCCTGTTATATTAATAAGCAGGGTTTGAATAGGAAATTCAGTCTGAAAATCCCACAGCTGTATATTTTCAATGCCAAACCTTGACATTGCCCCCAGCATTCCGCCAGCAGCAATGTAACTATATTTTTTCATAATATCTCCCAAAAATAACAACCTTTGTTCTAGTTTTTATATTACTATATACTTTATTCCATTTTCTTGTAGTATATACTTTATTCCATTTTCTCTAATGCTTTTAAAATGCCATATAGAATCCCTTGTGGCCTAGGCGGGCAGCCAGGGATATAAATATCTACAGGCAAAACACTGTCAATCCCATTCAAATTCCCATAGGAATTCTTAAAAATTCCTCCACTGCACGCACAGGCACCTACCGCTATCACCAATTTTGGGTCTGGTGTGGCATTATATGTTTTAACTAAAGCAAGTTCCATGTTTCGAGTGACAGTTCCTGTCACCAAGAGCATATCTGCATGTCTTGGAGAGGCGACAAAATGAATTCCTAAACGTTCAATATCGTTAAAAGGATTGCTTAGCGCATTCACCTCATAATCACATCCATTACAGGAACCCGAATTCACTTCTCTAATTTGTAGACTTCTACCGAATATTTTTTCTATTTTTTCAGAAACCTGATTGCAAATCAATTCATAGTCGCTGCCTGCAATTTCTCTTTCCTCTACGATAAGAGGGCTTTTGCGAAGATCCATTCTATCTTTTACCGCCATCTCAAATTCATTGGTCATATGAATGGCGTCAAATTGGCAAACATCTTCACAATGCACACAAAAAATACACTCATCTATATTGATCCCAATCTCACCGGTTTTCGGATGTTGAACAATAGCCTGCGAAGGACAATGCTTGATACATTCACAGCATTTTGTACATTTACTTTGATCTATTTCCGGCTTTCCAATAAAAAACTTGGTATCCATATCTTTTTTTGGATAACCTAGTGTCTGCCTTCTATATTTTAATATTTTTCCAATTGTACGAAACATTATTCATCCCCCTATAAATCATTTCCCGCATAAGATAAATTAAAACTTTTGTTTATCAAAGGAAAATCAGGCACAATATTCGTCTGGACTGCATGGCAAACAATAGGCCAGTTGCAGAAAGACGGCGTACGAACTTTATATCTATAAATCGTATTATTTTCCCCTGTCATAAGAAAATGGATGTTCTCTCCTCTGGGTGATTCTGTCATGCCATAAGCCATTTGATAAGCTGGCAGTTGACCAATTGAAATTTTATAATCCATATCAGTGTCTCTCGCTTCATCCGTTTCCATCGAAGCCAGCATTTCAAGGGCCTGAAGCATGATTGATATGGATTCATGGCACTCTTTTAATTTTATCTTCATTCGTGCATTCACATCTCCATCAAAAAAACCAGGTATTTCAAAGTCCATTTCCCCATAGACTGAATAAGGAAAATCTCGTCTGACATCAACATCCCATCCCGTAGACCTGGCTGCAGGTCCTACCGCATTCAAATCTTTCGCTACCACGGTCAAGACAATCCCTGTATGCTCCACTCGGTCTGCATACATGGCATTTCCTCTTAAGATTTTCCATGTATCTTCCAGTTCTTTGTCAATTTTTTTCAATTGCTGTGAAACGCTTTTTTCTTTACCAAAAATAAAATCTTTTCTCACCCCACCTGGCTGGTTGACACTTCTTAAAAATCGCATGCCGCATAGCTCATCCGCTATCAGGTAAGTCCATCCCCTCATCATTCTAAACTGGTAGCAGGCAAACCCATAGCCCACGTCTAAACAAACGCCTCCCAGATCTCCAAGATGCGCTGTCAGTCTCTCAAGCTCTGCAAAGACCACTCTGGTATATTCTCCTCTTATAGGGATGGTAATACCTGCAATTTTTTCAACCGCCTGACAATACGCCAATGAATTTGAAAATGTTTCGTCTCCTGATATTCTTTCAGAAATGAACAGCCCTTTTTCTATAGAAGACTCTTCTGCCAGCTTTTCAATTCCCTTATGTACAAATCCCAGTTGCGCTTCCAATTTAATGATTGGCTCCCCTGCCACACTGAATCTAAAATGACCGGGTTCAATGATTCCTGCGTGAACAGGCCCTACCGGAATTTCAAAAACCCCTTCACCAGCGACTTTATTAAAATGAATCTCTCTATTGGCAAACGGCGGTTTTTTATGTCCATCAAAATCCTTTCGCAACGGGTAATGTTCTTCCGGCCAGTTCCCGTGAAATACAAGAGGTTTCGCATCAGGATGCCCCACTGGTTCAAGTCCAAACATCTCTTTAATTTCTCTTTCATAAAGCGCCGCGCCATGAATCCGATCTGTGATGGATTGATATTTCAGATAATCTTCATCTACTTTGCTTCTTATGGTCAATAAAATTCCATTTAACCTGTTTGCGAAAACATAATGAATCATAAATTTATTGTTTCGTTTTCTTTCATCGCAGGCGAACATTGAAACAAGTGGCAAATCCATTGTTTCATATAGATACAGACAAACATTCCTAGCCTCTGTATTCTCCAGTTCTATATATATTTCATTTCCATTTGCTACCCAATATTTTTCGAAATTTCTTGGGAAGGCGTCCAGGAGCTTTTCCATCATTACTTTAAGTCCCATTTAAATCCCCCCTGTTATTACATTTTGAGCGTCAGTCATTAACTTGAAGATGCCATCTGGCATGTAAAACCCCGTTATTGAAATAAGGATGAGCATGATGACAATCACTGCGACACCATATTTATTTGTTTCTCCTGGCGTAACGTTTGCTTCATTATTATTTTGATAAAACATTCCGAAAAGTGTTGATACAATACCTACAAATACTAAAGTTAAAAGAGCGACCACGATCACCCCTAAAATAAAATTATTATTCTCAAATATTGATATTAAAATGCTGAATTCACTTGCGAAAATACTAAAAGGAGGTGTCCCGCCAATGGCAAATAATCCAATAAGAAAAACCGTTCCCGAGAATGGCAGAATTTTTATCAGATTCTTCACCCGCCCAATTTCTCGCGTGCCATATTTTTGAAGAATATTGCCTGAAGTCAAAAACAGCATCGATTTTGTGAAGGAATGGTTCATCATATGGAATAAACCTGCAAACACCGCTGCCGGCGTAAAAAGGCCCATGGCAATGGTGATAATCCCTATATGTTCTATGCTGGAATATGCAAGAAGCCTTTTGTAATCTCTTTGTGTCATAATGAACACTGCTGCAATAGCCAACGATAGTAGCCCTATCCCAATCAGAAGTCTACCGGTAAAGATGCTACTCTCCATATTTTTATTTACAATAGAAACAGTTCTGATAATAGGATATAGTGAGGTGTTTAGAAGCACCCCAGATAGCAATGCACTTATTGAGGAAGGTGCCTGGCTATGGGCGTCCGGCAGCCAGGTGTGCATGGGTGCAAGGCCCGCTTTCGTGCCAAACCCTATTAGGATAAATATAAATGCAAATCTTAAAATGGAACCGTTTAATTTGTCGGCATTTTCATATAATACGGTCCAGTCTAAAATGCCAGCGCCTTGGTTGATCCCTAATGAGGAAATATGAAGGAAAACAATACCAAGCATGGCGATGGCAATGCCAACCGAACAGATGATGACATATTTCCAGGCCGCTTCGATTGCTTTTTTATCATTATGAAAACCCACTAAAAAAGTTGATGCTAAGGTGATTGCTTCAACCGAAATCCACATTAATCCCATGTTATTGACAGTAAGTGCAAAAACCATGGTGAATAGGAATCCATATAAAAGCATGTAGAAAATTCTAATCCGCTTGAAATCTATTTCCCCATTTTCCTTTTCATGATTCAAATAACCTATGTTATAAATGGCAACAAGCAGTCCCACGATCACCACTAAATTCAGCAGAATAATGCTAAATGCATCTAAATAAAAGAGCCTTCCCACAAAGCCATACGCGATTTTTCCATCAACCATGACTTGATAAGTAAGAATCCATGTTACTGCCACTTCTATTACAGACGCCAAAACACTGATGGCATGATGAACTTTTGTTGTTTTGGTAAAAAATATGATCAGTATTGCAGAAAGGGGTGCTGCCCATAATATCAATCCCATTTTCTATCCCTTCAAACTTTTCATATCGTTAATATCAATGGAATCAAATTTATCGTTTATTCTAAACACCAGGATTCCCATGATCATAATTCCTGTGATCATATCAATAAATATTCCCATGTCAACGATAAACGGCATTCCTTTTGTCGCAAACAACGTTGTTACAAACAAACCGTTTTCAATCACCAAAAACCCGACAATCATTCCGATGGCTTTTTTTCGACTGATCATGAATAATATGCCTATCATGACGACAGAGACGGAATTTACTATTTGAATATTCAACTGGCCCTTGTCTATTCCCTGTATATCGGATATACAGTAATAAGAGAAAACAACAAGTGCGAAGCAGGCGAAAATCAATACCGGTATATTGAAAAAGAAGTCTTTTCCTACCTTGTACTCTATATCAGCATAGGTCTTGTGAAGCATCTTTGGAATATAGTAAACCTTAAGGACTACAATAAGAACACAGACGATAATAATATCAATTCTTTTTTCGATGGCATAGCTTTGTATGCCCATAATCCCTGCAGCAATAGCAATCAGCACTGCCTGTATCCTGAAAGTGTTTATATATGATTTAATTCTCTTGTTCGCCATTAATGCAAATGATGATATGAGAATAAGTATTGACAGTATATCTAAATATTTTTCCATAATTATCTCCCTAAAACAAAATATTGTAAGAAACCAAGAAATGACAGAATCAGTGAAAGGGCCGCTATATTCGGCACACTGAAAAATCTAAATTTTACGGTAGAAACTTCAATCAAGCCAATGATGACAGCGACAAAAATAACCTTACTTACGTATAGGAGTAAACTTATTACCACCAATGATATTCCTGAAGCACCAATAAATATCTGTTGCGGTAAAAAAAGATTCACAATTAGTGTGATGAGCAAAAGCTGTTTAATCGCCGCACCAAGCTCCATCAATGCTAAATTTCTGCCCGAATATTCCAGAACCATGGCTTCATGTACCATGGTAAGTTCAAGATGGGTAGATGGGTCATCCACCGGTATTCTTGAAGTATCCATCAAAATCACAAGTAAAATTGCTAGAAACAGCATCACGTACACTGGTTGAAGCAGTGGCGCATTCTCAGTCTGCATTTTCAGCATCATTCCGGATACGGAGGTGGTCCCTGAGATCAGCGCTATGGTAATGACTGAAATGAGCATAGAAGGTTCTGCCAAAGAAGAAATAAGGGCCTCTCGGCTACTGCCCATTCCGCCAAAGGTGCTCCCAGTATCTAATGCGCCTACCATCATAAAGAAACGCCCAAGGGCCAGAAGATAAATCGTAAAGATCATGTCACCAGGGAAATTTTCTGGGATAAATGACGTAACGACAGGAACAATCATTCCAGCGGTTAAAGCTGTAGTGAAAACAATCATGGGGGTCACCTTGAATATCCAGGTTGAAACATCTGAAACCACTATCTGTTTTTTGAAAAGTTTATGCAAATCATAATATTGCTGAAGAAAAGGAGCCCCTTGCCTCTTTTGCGAAAAAGCTTTCATCTTTCCTATAATCCCATTTACAAGGGGAGCCAGCATAATCAGGACAATTCCCTGAAATAAAAAATATTCAATGTATCTCATTTGTCCCCCTCCTATGCCAATCTGTTATAAAGCATCAATATCAAAACAGTAGCAAATATATATATTAAATAAGCATGTATACTTCCTGTTTGAATTTTTAACTTAGCCACTGTTGAAAAACCTCTTACCAATCTGGATAGAGGCTCATAAAGATATTTTTCAAATATTGGTTCAGTAGTAATAACATATTCCATCTCTTCTGGATGATATTTATGGGCTCCCTTTTGTTGAAGTTCCCTTGTCGGTCGGAAAAGGAATCTAAAAATAATGCTTAATGTCTTGGAATATCCTCCGCTGGTGTATTGGGTTCTGCTGTTCAGTGACTGAAATCCGCACCCCCATGTCTCATATTTTCTCTCAATGGTTTTCCCGCCAGCCAGTCTAACCAAAATCAAGGCAGTTAAACCAACCACTGCCAATAAAATGACACCCGCTAAAGGGGAAATGCTGTTGGCTCCTATTGTTAAAGGATAAGTAGCAATAAAGAATTCTCCAGACATATTTCCAATTAAGGATTGTCCGACGATCCCATCCACAATTTTATCT
>JBBRXC010000090.1:0-6693 GCA_038248745.1 Peptostreptococcales bacterium
ATTGCCAAAGCAGCTTTTGAGTTTGCAAAAGCCAATGGCAATCAAAATGTTTCAATTATAACTAAGGCAAACATCATGAAAAAGACCGATGGCAAATTCCTAGAGTTATGTTATGAAGTTGCAAAAGAATACCCTGAAATCAAAACGGATGACTGGTTTGTAGATATTATGGCTGCGAATTTAATCAATCCTAATAGACAAACACAATACAATGTCTTTGTTTTACCAAATCTTTATGGGGATATAATCACTGACGAAGCCGCTCAGATACAAGGTGGAGTTGGAACGGCCGGCAGTTCAAATATTGGCGGCAGATATTCCATGTTTGAAGCAATTCATGGCAGCGCTCCAAGAATGCTTGCTGACGGACTTGCTCATTTCGCAAACCCTGCAAGTATGTTGAGAGCCTCAGAAATGCTATTAAGACATATTGGTTTCACTAGCAAGGCAGATGCTTTAGCAAAAGCAATTGATATTACCGACAACAACCTTATTATGTCCGGAAAAGAATCGCGTAATACGGCAAAGGAATATGCCAACTTTTTACTTTTAAATATTTAGGAGAAATTATGGTACAAATGAAAGCAATCAGCACCCATGGCCTACCACTGGCAGAAAATCTTTATGCCCAGATTCAAATGGACATTATTAAAGGAATATTGCCGGCGGGAAAAAAACTGACGGAGCAAAGTCTTTGTGAACAATATAAAGTTAGTCGGACGCCTGTAAGGGAAGCCTTAAGACAACTTGAAATTGAAGGTCTTGTTGAAAACATTCCCAACAGGGGTTCTTTCGTCGTCGGGTTCACTGCTCAAGATATTAAAGACATGTACGAACTCAGAAAAACTTATGAGATTCAAGCAGTCAAATGGGCAATCGAAAGAATCAATGATGATGAACTGGATGAGCTCGGAGAAATTTTTGAATTCATGGAATTTTATACAAAAAAACACGATATCGATAAAATGCTCAATATCAACTCAAATTTTCATCAGTTGATTTATACTTCTTCAAGAAACAAAATGCTTATGCAAGTACTTTCTTCCTATCAAATGTATATCAAATATAGCCGCGACGTGAATTCTTACAGGGAGGATTATCTAGAGACAGTATTGGAGGAACATCGGGCTATCTATGATGCCTTCCTGCAAAAAAATGAAGCAGCGGCCACAAGCGCAATGATGGCACATATGGAGAAATCTTTCTTAAGACACGCTGAGGATTTATTGTAGGGGAAAATTTAAATGATAAGAAAGAACATTTTATTATAATCAACGATAGCATAAATTAGGAGGTTTTGAATTGGTAACATTTGAACAAATAAAAGAAAGTAATGAAATAACAACCTACATCAAAAAAGGGAATGATCTGTTAGGCATCATCGGTTACACAGAGCACGGTTTTGCTCATGCTGGCAAAGTTTCAGAAAAAGCAGAGAATATACTGTCACTTTTGGAATATCCAAGCAGAACTGTAGAACTTGGGAAAATAGCAGCTTATATGCATGATATCGGCAATTGTGTCAATCGAAATGATCACGCACAAAGCGGTGCAGTCATGGCTTTTCAAATATTGAATAAAATGGACTTCTCTGCGGAAGAAATTGCGGACATCGTTGGTGCAATAGGAAATCATGACGAAGGAACAGGCTCTCCTGTAAGCCCCATCTCTGCAGCTTTGATCCTTGCTGACAAATCAGATGTTCGAAGAACAAGAGTTAGATTCAAAAGCAGAACCGCAGAAAAGATTTCAGCCGACATCCATGACCGTGTTAATTATGCGGTTGAACGCTCTGAAATTGTCATTCTTCCCGAACCAAAAAAAGCAGTTCTCTCCCTTCAGATTGACACCAGTATAAGTCCAGTCATGGAATATTTCGAAATATTTCTCAGTCGTATGGTCCTGTGCAGAAATGCCGCAGAATTTCTAGGCCTAACATTTGAACTGAATATTAATCACATCAAACTGCTATAAGCCCAATATGAGCTGCTTATAATGGGCTTAGTATCCTAGTTCTTCATTTATGATATATATTATTGCTCTTGCCTTTGACATTTTTCTTTCCATGATCAGTGTAGCATTGCAGATTCTCTGTTTTGAACTGCAATCATTACACTCTCCATATCTACATGGCGTATCTAAATTTAGCCTTTCAACATTTTTCTTACAAGCGATTGTCTTAATTCTGATCATTGCATCCGAATAGTCTTTGGCCAATTTATTCTTCCCGCAGATGTATATAACTCTATCGTGTCCAAACAGCATACTTGATAGTCTGTTTCCAGTCCCATCAATGTTGATCAATTTTCCATCTTCTGTGATGGCGTTTGAACTGGTAAGATAAACGTCAGAGGTCATTGCCTTATTTAGCATTTCCTGTTTTATCAGGGGATCTGATTCGCCGCTCGTTGTGAAAACAGCGTAACCCCGTTGCTTAAGCTTTTCCCGTATTCCCATATCTGCTATTGTTGTGGATCCTCCAATGCCAACGCCTTCTTTTATGTCGATTTCGCCGAAAATTTCTTCCAATGCCTCATTACTCGTTTCAAAATATTTCACTTCAAATCCATTTTTTACTAGCGCTGCCATTGTTCTTATAATATTTTCGTCCATCATTATACCCCCAATTAAATTTATTTTTTTGTTCCGAATTAAATAATAAAAAACAAGAAAGTTTCCTCTCTTGTTTTTTATTATAACATATTTAAAATCTTTTATTTACTGATTTATTTTGTTGTTGCGTCATAAAGTTTTTCAGCATTCTCCCACTCTTCTATAATTTGAGGGATTACTTTATATATGTCTCCAACAATGCCATAGTCCGCAACTTCAAATATTGGTGCATCTGGGTCCTTGTTGATTGCAACTATTATGTCAGAAGTCTGCATGCCAGCTAAATGCTGAATCGCTCCAGATATCCCACAGGCAAAATAGATATTCGGCTTTACTGTTGTACCCGTTTGTCCAACCTGATGAGAATGATCAATCCATCCAGCATCAACTGCTGCTCTTGATGAGCCGACAACTCCGCCAACTTTATCTGCGAATTTCTTTATTAATTCAAATCCAGATCCATCACCTAGGCCTCTTCCACCCGAACAGATGATTTTAGCATCAATCAATGACACCATTTCTTTTGTTGACTTAACAATTTCAACAATTGTTGTTCTAATGTCTACCTCGGCCAAATTCACTTTAACCGTTGTTAATTCTCCCTTAGCACCTACCATTTGTTCTCTCTTCTGCATAACCCCTGGTCTTACAGTTGACATTTGTGGTCTGGTCTTTGGACAAATAATAGTGGCCATTAAGTTGCCACCGAAGGCAGGACGAGTCTGCTTTAACTGAGTACTTGTATCATTAGGGTCAAGTGTTGAGGTATCCAGCGTAGTATTCTTGTTTGCATAGTCGATGTAAGTTGCGACCTTCACGTCAAGTCTAGTACAATCCGCTGTTAATCCTGTTCCCAATCTAGCTGCTACTCTAGGAGCCAAGTCTCTTCCAATATGTGTTGCACCGAAAATAACAATTTCCGGCTTGTATGCCTTGCAGGCATCAGCCATTACTTTGGTATATCCGTCAGTCGTGTAATTCTTCAGGAGAGGATCTTGTAATACATATACGCTGTCAGCACCATATTCAAAACATTCCTGTGCTAGATTATCAATATTGTCTCCAACAAGAACCGCACATACTTTTGTACTGTCACTTATTTCTCTAGATAGTCTATACCCTTCTCCAATCAGTTCAAGGGCGACATTCATTAATTTTCCGCCTCTTTGTTCTGCAAAAACCCAAATATCCTTATATGCAGTTAAATCAACAGCCGCTGCTGCGCTTTCAATCTCTTCAATTGCATCGAATGGACATGCAGGTATACACTGTTTACAGGCTGTACATTTCTCATTAATTACAGCAAGTTTACCAACCATATCAATTGCTTCGAATGGACATGCTTTAATACATAATTTACATCCTCTGCATTTATCATTAATTACTTTAATTGCCATTATATGTTCCTCCTCCTCATTAGATTACATGTATACTCTTTAACTGGATTAGCAGCTTTTGAGCTGCTTCTCTTTCACCGTCTGCTTCAATCATCATTCCCTTGCCTTTTCCTGCAGGTGTAAAGGAACGATAAACATTTGTTGGTGAGGCATCAAGCCCTACTTCTGTATCTACATTTACCTTTAATTCTTTTGCTCCCCAAGTGGGAATTTCCTTCTTACACGAGTCGAAAATGCCGGAAATGGACATATATCTTGGAACATTGAGTTCTTTAATGGTTGTAAGCATGCAAGGAGTCTGAATTTTTATGATTTCATATCCATCTTCAAGTGCCCTTTTTACTGTAATATCTTTTAAATTCTTATCTATTGCAAATTCTTCCACATAAGTAACCTGAGGAATATTCATTTTTTCTGCTATCTGAGGTCCAACTTGTGCGGTGTCCCCATCAATAGCCTGACGTCCTGCAAAGATGATATCGAAATCACCAATTTTTTCAATAGCTGCTGCAAGTGCATTTGATGTAGCCCAAGTATCAGAACCACCAAGTGCTCTGTCTGAGGCTAGTACTCCTGCGTCAGCGCCTTTTGCCATACATTCAATTAGCATATCTTTAGCCTGAGGAGGCCCCATTGTTACAACTGTAATATATGTATCAGGATAGATATCTTTTATTTTTAAAGCTTCTTCAAGCGCATTTGAGTCATCATGATTTAAAATACTTGGAACGCCTTCTCTTATCAATGTTTTTGTAATAGGATCAATTTTGATTTCGTTTGTATCAGGAACTTGTTTTGCGCATACAATAATTTTCAATGCCATTTAATTTTCCTCCTTCTTCCTTTATTTACCAAATACTGATGCAGCGATTACTATTTTTTGAACTTCCGATGTTCCTTCATAGATTTCTGTAATCTTCGCGTCTCGCATCATTCTTTCAACCGGATAATCCTTTGTGTACCCGTAGCCACCATGTAATTGAACAGCCTTGGTTGTGACGTACATAGCGGTTTCTGCCGCATATAATTTTGCCATAGCAGAATAAGGGCCATAAGGTAAATGTTTTTCTTTCATATCCGCTGCCTTATATATTAATAATCTTGAAGCTTCTATTCTCGTTCTCATTTCTGCAATATCAAACTGAAGTGCTTGCATTTGAGATAATTTTTTTCCAAATTGTTTTCTTGCTTTCATATATGTAACGGTTGCATCAAAGGCTCCCTGAGCTATTCCCAATGCCTGAGAAGCAATCCCAATACGTCCTCCATCAAGTGTTGACATGGCAATTTTAAAACCATCTCCAACATTACCCATTATTCTATCTTTAGGGATCTTGCAGTTAACCATAATCAATTCAGTAGTGGAGGAAGCACATATGCCCATTTTATCTTCAGTCTTCCCAATGGAGAATCCTTCATCTTCTTTTTCAATGATAAATGCACTAATTCCCTTTGTGCCTTTTGATTTATCCGTCATTGCCATTACTACAAATATATCTGCATATCCGCCATTTGTAATGAATACTTTTGCGCCGTTAATCAGCCAATGGTCACCCATATCAATTGCTTTTGTTTGCTGACCTGCAGCATCCGTTCCTGCATTTGGTTCAGTTAAACCAAAAGCGCCAAGTTTTCTGCCTGAAAGTATATCTGGAAGATATTTCTGTTTTTGTTCTTCTGTTCCCCAATTGTAAATTGGCCATCCGCAAAGTGATGTATGCGCTGAACAGATGACTCCTGTTGAACCACATACCCTTGATAACTCTTCTACTGTAATCGCATAAGATATCTGATCTCCTCCGGCTCCTCCATATTCTTTAGGAAATGGAACGCCAAGAAGTCCGTATTTTGCCATTTTTTCTACTGTTTCAACTGGGAATCTATGTTCTGCGTCGATTTCTGCAGCAATTGGCTCAACTTCATTGATAGCAAATTCTCTTACCATTTTTCTAACAAACTCTTGTTCTTTCGTCAATTGAAAGTTCATTTAAATGCCTCCTTAATTATTTTTAATAACGGTCTCACTTTTCACTTATTTGATTCCGTTCATTTAAGAATTTATGACTGTTAAATAAATAACAACACATACATTTAGTAAACTACATTTACTTACTATTTGCAAGTCTTTTTTGATATTTTTCCCTATATTTCGCGGTATTTTTCATATTCAGAATAGTCTAACTTCTATGGCTTGAATAAGCGCTGAATATTGTATCGTTGTACATTAAATACTTGTAATTTTCTGAATTAACTTTAAATTTAGACAAATTGCACAATTTATTTTTTCCCAGGTCAGTTGCCCTTGCATGTCCCAATTTATAATTGCAGGCCATCTCGTTTGCAAATAAAGGCTTCTTCCTTTTCGTCACCCCCTAATTTTTCCGTTATAATTTTTACAACCAATTTTTCTGTTGTTTTGGGAATCCGCCATTACGAACTCATTGGTTTTTGAAATCAGAAAAATTATATCTATTTTCGTGTGGTTGCCTCTAACTCAAGAGACTCTCACCTTGATTTTTTGGCTGCCAATTCCAGCAGCTTATTCGTTTTACAGTAGGTCTATCTTTGTTAAACTTTTCTCTATTTTAAGCTAATATTCACGCAAAAAGATAACCAGCACTCAATAGAATGCTGGTTATCATAGGAATCATAATTTAATTATTTTCCTTGTCTATTTGACAGG
>JBBRXC010000091.1:0-6659 GCA_038248745.1 Peptostreptococcales bacterium
AGAGATAAGACATTAAAGATAATTGAGGGCATCTTATTTGGTGAAATTCTCCAAATCGAGTTCCATAATATATCGGTCGTGTCCCTTTCCATATTCATCTTTGCGATGTTCTATAATTTCAAACCCAAGTTTTTCCTTATATAATTTAATCGCAGGAACGTTATTTACATCAACAGTAAGTGTTACATTTTTGAATTCTTGTTCAATTAGATTTCTGCAGATTGTTACCAAAAGATGATACCCTAAACCCTGGCCTTGCAATTCCTCTGCGATGGCATAATCAAATAAGTATGCGGTATTAGGATTTTCCCATTCTCGCATCAATATGGCAAAACCAATAAGACGTTGTTTATTTTCTTCTTTCAGGATGAATACATTGCCGTGACGTATTTGTGGGACTAGACCCCACTCGTCCATTCCTAATTCTCCAAATAGGTTCTGCCCAAAATTTACAATTCTATTCAATAATTTCAAATTATAATCCTGTACAAGATAGACCTTTAGGTTCCCAATATCACCATCTAAATTATCAATTACACGTTGTGGAAGCCTTCGGATTTCTTCTAACATGCTAAAATCACCATCCTTTTCATTTTTTGTATTATTTACGTATTACTTTTACCCTATACAATTGTGCTATAAATGTCAAGGTAGTATTTTTAACTTTTTTGCTTGAATTTAGTACTTTCTTGTTTAATTATCAAATGATTTGTTGTATAATTAATACCTAGTTTGAAAAAGGACTTTCAAAGAAAGGTAAAAAATATAAATGTTATTAGATCAAAACAGGATGCCTATATATGAAGCTTTGCAGCACTTTAAAAAAGACAGAATTGTCCCATTTGATGTTCCCGGTCATAAAAGAGGGAAAGGTAATAAAGAACTGACGGACTTTTTAGGTGAAAAGTGTTTGACGGTTGATGTTAATTCAATGAAACCTTTAGATAATTTATGCCATCCTGTTTCTGTGATCAGAGATGCAGAAATTTTAGCCGCGGATGCATTTGGTGCTGCCCATGCTTTCTTTATGGTCGGCGGAACTACCTCTGCGGTTCAAAGTATGGTTCTCACCGTCTGCAAGGCGGGTGATAAGATTATTCTTCCCAGAAATGTCCATAGAAGCGCAATCAATGCATTGATTTTAAGCGGAGCTGTTCCGGTATACGTAAATCCAGATATTGATTCTAGGCTGGGTATTTCACTTGGGATGAGTCTAGATGAGCTGGAAAGAACTATTTTAATGAATAAAGATGCAAAGGCAGTTTTGATCAATAATCCGACTTACTATGGCATCTGTTCAAATATAAAAGGGATCACGGCGTTAGCCCATAAATACAACATGCTTGTACTTGCTGATGAGGCACACGGCACACATTTTTATTTTGATGAAGAGCTTCCAATGGCGGCAATGCATGTCGGGGCCGATATGGCTGCTGTCAGTATGCATAAATCTGGTGGGAGTTTAACGCAAAGTTCCTTTTTACTAATTGGTAAAAATATGAACGCAGATTATGTAAGACAAATAATCAATTTGACACAGACCACAAGTGGCTCTTATTTATTAATGTCCAGTCTTGATATTTCAAGAAAAAATTTGGCATTGAACGGAAAAGAGATATTTAAAAAAGTAAGAAGTCTGGCAAATTACGCCAGAGATGAAATCAATAAAATAGGTGATTATTATGCCTATTCAAAAGAGCTGATCAATGGGAATTCCATCTATGATTTTGATGTGACAAAACTCTCCGTATTCACACTTGATGTGGGCTTAGCCGGCATAGAAGTTTATGATATTCTTCGTGATGAATACGGCATTCAAATTGAATTTGGAGATATCGGGAATATACTGGCGTATCTTTCGGTAGGGGATAGAGAACGAGATATAGAGCGTCTTGTAAGTTCTTTGGCTGAAATCCACAGAAGATTCAAAAAGGAAAGAACAGGAATGCTTGATCATGAATATATTAATCCTCTGGTTGTAACTACGCCGCAGCAGGCTTTTTACGGTAAAAAAGTTTCTCTACCAATTATGGAAAGCGTGGGAAAAGTTTGCGGAGAATTTGTCATGTTATATCCACCAGGTATTCCTATTTTAGCACCGGGAGAAATGATCACAAAAGATATTCTGGACTATATACAATATGCCAAAGGGAAAGGATGTTTTATGACCGGCCCTGAAGATATGAAAGTGGAACGTCTCAATGTGATTGTTTGAAAGGAGATGAAATAAGTGGAGTTATGGTTTACGGAAAAACATACAAAGGACGGAAAGTTTTCAATAAAGGTTGACCGGCAGATTTACAGTGGACAAAGTGAGCACCAAAGGATAGATGTATTTGAGTCTACAGAATTTGGAAGGTTCCTGACACTTGATGGGTCCATGAGATTAACAGAAAAAGATGAATTTATATATCATGAAATGATTGTACATACACCGATGGCAGTCCATCCCCATGTACAAAATGTGCTTGTAATAGGTGCGGGAGATGGTGGTGTTGTTCGGGAATTGTCAAGATATAAGAGCATTGAGCATATTGACATGGTTGAAATCGATGAACAGGTAGTAGAGGTCTGTAAAAAATATCTTCCCAGTACCGCAAGTTGTTTAGAAGATCCAAGAGTACATATTTATTATCAAGATGGCCTGAAGTATATCAGAACAAAAGAAAATGAATACGATCTTGTTATCATTGATTCCAGCGATCCCTTTGGGCTTGGAGAAGGCTTATTTACCAAAGAATTTTATGGCAGTTGCTATAATATACTGAAGGACGATGGGATTATGGTTAATCAGCATGAAAGCTCTTTCTACAGAGAAGATGCGCTTGCCATGCAGAACGCACACAGGAAAATTTTTCAATGTTTCCCTATTACTAAAATATATCAGGCGCATATTCCCACCTATCCTTCAGGATATTGGCTATTTGGATTTGCATCGAAAAAATATCATCCGATAAATGATTTTAACGGAATGAAGTGGGATTCAATAGGGTTAAAAACGAATTACTATAATACGAGGCTCCATTTAGGAGCATTTGCATTGCCGAATTATGTGGAGGAGTTGCTGAAAAATGTGGAATAAAAATATTGAGACGTTTATTGGTTGTGATGCAACATTTGAAGAGGCACAGACAGTACTTTTTGGCGCACCCTTTGATTCGACCACGTCCTTCCGACCAGGTGCCCGTTTTGCAAGTAAAGCCATGAGAGGCGACTCCTGGGGGTTAGAAACGTATAGCCCTTATCAGGATAAAGATATGGAAGAAATTAAAGTTTTTGATGGTGGGGACCTGGAACTTTCTTTTGGAAATCCAGATAAAGCATTGAAGGAAATAATGGAAACTACTAGAATGATTTTGGAGGCGGGCAAACTTCCTTGCATGCTAGGGGGAGAGCATCTAGTGACCCTTGGAGCAGTTGAAGCTGCTTTTCTGGCGAATCCTGAATTAAGAATCATCCATTTTGATGCGCATACGGATTTAAGAGATGAATATCTGGGTGAGAAATTATCCCATGCAACGGTTATTCGAAGAATCTGGGATCTCTTGGGGGATGGAAAAATTCATCAGTTTGGCATCAGAAGTGGTGAAAAACAAGAGTTTGACTGGGGGTCAGAGCATACTGATTTAAATAAATTTTCATTTGACGGCTTAGAAAAGGCAGTAGAGGAATGTAGGGAGTATCCAGTATATCTGACAGTAGATTTGGATGTCCTGGATCCTTCCTGTTTCCCGGGCACAGGAAATCCCGAAGCCGGTGGCGTCAGTTTTAACCAACTGCGTGAAGCGATTATGAAAGTATCAACATTGAATATTGTTGGAATGGATGTGAACGAACTAGCACCAATATATGACGCAAGCGGAGCGTCTACGGCTGTTGCGTGCAAGGTGCTTAGAGAATTGCTACTGGCTGTTGGTAAATAGACGGTCAAAAGCGGTGGTTCAGTATAGGAATAGAAAAGAATATTAATTGATATTTTATGAAGATATGGAGGAAAAGGAAATGGGAAAAGCATTAATTATCGGTTGTGGCGGCGTAGCAGGAGTTGCTATTAAAAAATGCTGCCAGAACAGTGGAATTTTTCAAGAAATAATGATTGCAAGTCGTACAAAAAGTAAATGTGACCAATTAAAAGAAGAATTGGAAGGGAAAACAAAGACGATTATTCATACGGCACAGGTGAATGCAGATGCGGTGCCGGAATTGGTTGCTCTTATTAATCAGTTTAAGCCGGATGTTGTGTTGAATCTGGCACTGCCATACCAGGATTTAACCATTATGGATGCTTGCCTAGAAACGAAAACTCATTACATCGACACGGCAAACTATGAACATCCGGATACGGCAAAGTTCGAGTATAAATGGCAATGGGCTTACCAGGACAGATTTAAGGAAGCGGGCATTCTTGGCCTTTTAGGCAGCGGTTTCGACCCGGGAGTAACCAGTGTGTTTGCTGCTTACGCGATGAAACATCATTTTGATGAGATTAACTATATTGACATATTGGACTGCAATGGGGGAGACCATGGCTATCCGTTTGCGACTAATTTTAACCCGGAAATTAATATTCGCGAAGTGTCAGCGAATGGTAGTTACTGGGAAGAGGGTAAATGGATTGAAACAGAGCCTATGGAAATCAAAAGAGAATATGATTTCAAGGAAGTGGGAATGAAAGACATGTATCTGCTTCATCACGAAGAGTTGGAGTCCCTTGCCCTTCATATCAAGGGAATAAAAAGAATAAGATTTTTCATGACGTTTGGACAAAGTTATCTCACCCATTTGAAATGTCTTGAAAATACAGGGATGACATCGATTGTTCCAATTGAATTTGAAGGGAAACAGATCGTTCCGCTTCAATTCTTGGCGGCAGTATTGCCAGATCCATCCAGTCTTGGCCCAAGAACGGTTGGTAAAACAAATATTGGCTGTATTTTCAGAGGAAAAAAAGACGGAAAAGATAAGACTTATTATTTATACAATATTTGTGATCATCAGGAATGTTATAAAGAAGTTGGTTCCCAGGCAATCAGTTATACAACCGGCGTACCTGCAATGATAGGCGCAATGCTTGTGATGAATGGAACCTGGAAGGGAGAAGGCGTCTTCACTATCGAAGAATTTGACCCAGATCCGTTTATGGATGCATTGAACAAATGGGGGCTTCCATGGCAGGAAGATTTTAATCCGGTATTAGTCGACTAGTGAATGGAGAAGGAGCTTACGCAGGATGAATTTTAATGAAATTCCAACACCTAGCTATGTTGTAGAGGTGGAGTTGTTGGAAAAAAATCTGGAGATATTGGGAAGTGTCATGGAGCGGACAGGGTGCCATATTTTGTTGGCACAAAAATGTTTTTCCATGTTTCCAGTTTACCCACTCATCAGACAGCATATCAGCGGTGCGACAGCCAGCGGTTTGTTTGAAGCAAAGCTTGCTCATGAGTATATGGGTGGTGAAAATCATATCTTTTCTGCAGCCTACAGAGAGGAAGAGATGGAGGAAATTTTTCGCATTTGTGACCATATCGTATTCAATTCATTTTCTCAATGGGGAAAATATAAAGAGTTGGCGATGGCTTCTGGAAAGGAATGCGGACTTCGAATAAACCCTGAATGTTCCACACAGGAAGGCCATGACATCTATGATCCATGTGCACCTTATTCCCGTCTGGGTATTACAAAAAACAACTTTCGACCAGAACTGCTGGAGGGCATCAGTGGCCTGCATTTTCACACTTTATGCGAACAAAATTCAGACGACTTGAAAACCACATTGGTTGCAGTGGAAGAATTGTTTGGAGAATTTTTGCCCCAGATGAAGTGGCTGAATTTTGGCGGTGGCCATCACATAACTCGTGAGGATTATGACGTTGAAACCTTGGTCGACTGCATTACATACATGCAGAAAAAGTATGATCTAGAAATATATCTTGAACCTGGCGAAGCGGTGGCATTTAATGCGGGAACCCTTGTAACCACAGTGCTGGATATCATTAAAAATGGCATGGAAATTGCCATTCTAGACACCTCTGCGGCATGTCACATGCCGGATGTACTAGAGATGCCTTACCGGCCTGAAGTGATAGGCGCAGAGAAACCAGGAGAGAAAAAATATACCTATCGTTTTGGTGGGCCAACCTGTCTTTCAGGGGATATTATTGGAGAATTCTCTTTTGACGAACCCCTCAAGATTGGAGATCGGCTGGAATTTTGTGATATGGCGATCTATTCTATGGTGAAGAACAATACCTTTAACGGCATGAACCTTCCCTCTATTTTATTAAAAAGAGAGGATGATTATCAACTGGTAAAGTCCTTTGGATATGAAGATTTTAAAGGCAGACTAGGATAATCGGGTGGCGACATTTTTGAAAGAAATAGCCCTAATCGGAAATTAATGAAAATGTTACTTGAAAAGATATAGGAAAAAGAGTTATACTAGTGGAGGAGCATGCTACTGTAGCTCAGTCGGTAGAGCAGCACACTCGTAACGTGCAGGTCAAGGGTTCGATTCCCTTCAGTAGCTCCACAATAAAAAAGGTGATGAACTTGGGAAAACCCTGAGTTCGTCACCTTTATTTTTTGTTTTATGCCGATCTTAATTTATATAATGAGAGAAGGGGCAGAATAAATTCTGGTGCCAAGTTCTCCATCCA
>JBBRXC010000092.1:0-6639 GCA_038248745.1 Peptostreptococcales bacterium
AACGTCTTCTACCACCCGAAGATCGGGGGATTCAATACCCCCCACATAATCCCGTGTCTTCGTGTCTATAATACGGTAAAGGCCTTCTTCTTTAACAATCTCGTACATTGGAGACCTCCTTTACAAAGTTTTTAAGATATGCCACATCCTTTTCAAATTGCTTTTGGCATTTTTTACAGGCCCATTGTTCATGTTGAAAATATAAATTAACTAGTGTACGCTTACATAACGGACAGGTCTGTTGATGTTCTACTGGCGATGGATAAGCAATCTTAGGTTTTCCAAAATTAGATGTATCGTACATCACTTCGCCTCCAAATTCTTCCCACACATTGGGCAGAAACTTATTGACAACCGAATATTAGCAACTGTGGCGTCAGAGTGAAAATCTGCCATCAATGCTCCTCTACTAATGATCAAAGGAACTTTACCCCAATCTGTAGCAATGTTAACAAGGGGTTCTTTTACAGTCCGGTTGCAATAACCGCATTCAGATTTTGTACGTGCGTGAGTCATATCTTTTCTCCTTTCAAGAGACGGAGTCTGCAAACACAATTGCCATTTTTTTACAATCATCGAGAGTTAGAGCCACAGTGTCAATAGGATAACTATCATCAGCCTCATCTAAGCCGGTGACAAGTAAATTATACATTGGGTCATATGCTATAATATCTCCTTCTTGAACGACATCCCCAATTCCAAATCCACACATACCTCGATGACTCCATCCATACCATTTTTGTTCTTTTTCGCAGAAGCCAATTGTGCATATTGTTTTTTTTGGTCTCGCTAACTCGGGTTTAATTCCTCTTTTAACAAGAAGACGATGCGCTAATTTAGTTGAGCCAATATAATGTCCATCTTTAGTATATGCGCTGTAGAATGTAATAGGTTCATTTGTAGGAGGAATCATATAGGTTTCTTCACGGATTTCATAACCTACCTTATATCTTCTTGTGACCTTGCTCATTACTATATGCATAACTTTCTCCTTTCATTACAGACACGAAAAGGGGAAGGGCATGTTAGACTATACCCTTGCCTTCAATACAAAGTTCCAAGCTTTGTTCAAGTCAAACCCACCGTTCACACAAGAAATCAACAGTACCTGCAAAATCCCTGCAGAAACAATCAATACTGTATCTGGAGTAACCCCCAATGATTTTTTTGTTACCATTGCGGTGTATCCCATATACCGTTTATGAAAGTTTTCCCAGGTCTCTTGCGAGATCTCTTCATTACTCATCTTTTCGAGGATCCTTTCCTTTTCCCTCTTTACTTTGAACTTTGTACTTCTTGGCAATTGAATCATCTTCATATACCTTACCTCCTTTCTCACTATAGGGTGAGTTTTTCTTACGATCTTAATACTTTTGTTTAGGATATACGGTTGCCTCAATTGATAGACAAGGTTCTCCATTTGGAGTTAAATGACTTGAATATTCTACCTCAATGCTCCCATTACGAGTACGATCAAGATCAAAACCCATTTGATCGCCAAGTTTAGTTGATGGAATATTAAGCGCATAATATAAATCATTTAGATCCAACCATGTTTCCGACCTAAGAGTATAACTAAGGTCGAGTACTTTTTGTCTGATTTTCTCAGCCGAAGACCTAAAATATCGATCGGAGAGCGCATCATAACACAATACGTCCCCATTTCCTGTGATAATGATCGTCCTGTCCCCCAATGGATGCGTATCAAGTCTATCTTTTGCGATAGAATCTCTTACTTGAATCTCTTTATTTCGGCCAATCTGTTCAACGACCTTCTCTTTGTATTCACGGAAGGCAGTCTCACTAAGAGAATATAACGCTGCCAATGCTGCGTTACGACTTGTGTTAATACTATTTGCACCAATGATACAAGTTATGGATGTAGCTCCCATAATCACTGGAGGTATGAAGAATGTCCAGGTTAGCTTTACAATTTCAGGAAATGAAAGAGGCTCTCCAGTAAATTTACTTTCTTCCTCTTTAATAAGCGTATACGCTTTCAAAGTGGCATGCCCTGTAAATAACGCAGTTGATAAAACGCCTGCACAACCAAGACCTGTAAGAATTGCTGGGCTATTATTTAAAATAACCTGACCAAATTGCTTTAATCCCTTTTGAAAATTATTCATTATACCCTCTCTTCCTTAGTTAAGATAAAATCAAGTTGTTTTCCGAATACTCGGGTTAACCATGAGATTGCGTCTGGATCTTTAGGGTCAATCATAAATGGTTTGGAATTAGGCATTGTGACAATAACATTTCCAGTGAATAGACATTTTTCTGCAGAGGTAACATTTCCTCGTCCGTCTCTAACTTCAATTGTTGTCATATTATTCTCCTTTCAATAATCAAAATATAAAGAGAGCGATATTACTACCACTCCACTTCATTATAGCCACAGTTTAAGTTGCGACAAAAAGAAAGAATACTAATAAGCGAGTAAGCCCTCCTGTCGCTCAGTCGTGATTATTGCACTTCAAACCCGCTGGACTATAACCAGCTACTTGATTTATAGGTATCAACTCCTCACGGAAGTCAAAATCACACCTGTATTCTTTCATTATAGGACATGTTTTTATTGCGACAAAGAAAAGAGACTAAGCTTGCGCTTCATCATCTTTTCTATTACTTTCTATAAGTCCTACAATTCCTGTTATGATATGTACCATTATTCCAAATATAAATATTGGCAACCTCTCTATTGGCAGTCCAGGTATATATGTTGTAATTATACAACAATATCCCAAAACCATCCACAATATAATTAACCATAAATACTTGATAAAATATTCCATAATCTAATCCTCCTATAAGACTTTATTTCATTATAGGAAATGTTTTTATTGCAACGATAAAGAAAGAGAGTTTTCACTCTCAATCTTTTAAAAGGTTTATTTGATTTTTGTCAAAAAGTTCTGTGCTGACGTCTCAAGCTCTAATCTACCATTGTCGGCTAGATATGCAATGTAGTCTACCTCGTCTTCTGATAGCCCCAATGAATTTAACCATTTTCTAAATTCATCTATTCCATCTTTACGAGATAATTTTCCACCCATTCTACTCCAACTAGCAATATATCTTGATACGTGTACGCCTCGAATACCTTTATTTTCAAATCTATCCATAATAAATACCTCTCTTTCATTATAGGATATGTAAATATAGCGAGAAAAGAAGTAAGCTTTCGCCTACCTTATTTTCAATATTTCTTGCCATTGTGTAATACCAGAAAGAATGCTGTAGATTGTAAATAACAAATAACCTTCTACCGCTAACACAGTTAGAAATTTCGTCTTATACTTTCTCCAAAATCTTTTCATAATTACTCCTTTCAAGTTTACTTTCATTATAGGCCGTGTAAATATAGCGAAAGAAAGAGGGCGTTAACCCACTTTCTCACTTTGAAGGAAACAACATATTTAATACCATTGCAACTCCTGCGGATGTCAATTTATACCCGACGATCACGCAGACCAATCCAATTATTATACCTAACATAATATCACCTTCTTTCATTAAAGGCGATGTTATTTTTGCGAAAAGAAAGAAGCAGCTTTCGCTACTTCATCCTTTGAAACCTCCACAGGTCGTTCTTTAATCTGTTTGTAATCATCCTCTGTTCTTTTTCTGTAATCTTGTAATACAATGTATCCATCATAACATCCCACGAGTCTTCTAAGACTTCTAATAATCTTATCAACCCCAATAATGCTACAATGATAATAATCGACGCAATCGTTAAAATCCACATAAACTTCACCTCCATATAATGTGACTCTGTTTCCTTTTCATTATAGGCCATGTTTTTATTGCAAAAGAAAAGCCATGTTTCCACGACAAGTCTTCTTTAATTATTTATAAGTTATCTACAAATTGTTAATAACGCAACCAATATTACATATACTAAAATTTCCATAATAAATACCTCCTATAATGTTATAATTTCATTATAGGCCATGTTTTTATTGCAAATAAACACTCCCGGGTATTTTTCGAAAAAAGAGAGGGCGTGTTTTTATTACGCCTCTCTTATTAACCTCATCTACCTTTTCAATCTTAACAACTTCGGGTAGTCCCGCAAGACTTGTCAGTAGGGATAGTAATCCCGCTACAAGGGACACTGAAGCTATATAGCCCCAGTTAATTTCGTTAATAGCAGCACCTACGCCGATCATACCAACAGAGACCTGGGCAATTGTCTTTAGAGCCCTTGTAAGAGCAGCAAGAAACCATTCAAGTGTAATTTTAACCATGTTAATTCTCCTTTAAAACAATTCATTAGACAACGCATCATGAGTTTTTGGACCATATATTCCATCCGGAATAAGATGTAATCGAGACTGATTTTCAACAAGGGTGCCCTCGATATGTACTGGCATTAAAGTTTTACGAGCAGTAAAGTTTTTACCCTTTGTCTCAATCGGCTGAATATGCCAAGGTTCATATGCCATTGGTCGACAAAGGCCGAAGCGACTCAGGGTGTAATTACTAATCGCCTCTAGGCGGACATCGCCATCAACAGCTAGGAACTGCTCATGAGGGGATGTTCCAGGAGCAGCGACCATACATTGACCTCTTTGGTTATAGATTGCGCCAGTTGAGCGTTTGGTCCATGTTGGATTTCTTTTAAGAAGCATATCTCCTACTTCTTTTTGTTCGATAGAGGTTACTCCTCCTCGAATAATAGTAATAATCCAACCCAAAGATCCGCCAAGAGCTGCCAGCCGACCTGCAAATACAGGATCAATACCTGACTGGGTCGGGTAACGAAACGCGAGCCATCGTGTAGCGTTGCCCGATTTGTATTTTTTAATATTTAATTTACTTACTAACATGTTCGTCCCCTTTCGTCATTTTGAATTAGTTCGAAGGACCGGCTGTCCGAACTTATCAAAATATGGGCAGTCACGTGGATCAGTACTTCGTCTATGAATATCTGATGTTTGCTCTTTAATTAGTAATATATCAGCCATCATCGATTGAGCTCTAATATCATGAAGTTCTAAAAGACTCAAATTTCGTTGAAACATTGGAGCCATAAACTCTAGAGCTTTAGCGACATTTTCATTTGATTTTGCCATTTCTTGAATGAATTGACCATTTGATCGAATTACTTCATTTGAAATAATCGCTTGGTCGCTCATTGCTTTTATATATGGTGGTACTTTTCTACCCAAGAAAATCAACCCCCCAAATATGATTGCAAGCGCCACGACGCCTGCGCCTCCGTTTGTGATTAGCGTTACTAATTCATTCAATTATACCACCTTCTTTTCGCGGCGTAACGCATTGATTTTTTCAATTGCCATATTAATTTTCATTATTGATGTATCTATGAATAAATCTTCTGCGTTGTTAAATTCTTCATAAGCCGTTTTTAAATCGCTAATTGCTACATCGTATTCGGCGTTCATAAGAGCTCCTTTCAAATAAACAGATCGTCTACAATTATAGCAGACTTGGTGTCCTTCTGGAATTTCAACCCCACACATTACACAAGAATTAATCACGTTACTTCTCCTATTTTGGTGTACATCCGAGAGCTGAACCGATGTATCTTTCACCGCCGTCTGATGGTCTGTTAACAATCTTAGTGCCGACTATCATCTCGCTCGAACCACCTCCATCAAGATTTACAGCAACTCTACAAGGTAAGACTTTGGTGCAAAATAGAGCTGCATGCTGTGCGGTCCATCCTTTTTCATTCCATTTACGTCCATCTACAACTATGAAATATAGATTTCGGTTAATGTTTTGAGCAAGGATGGTCCGTGGGTGTCTTGTTTGCCAGTGCGAAAAGGGTTTGGTATTTCGGATGGATATCCTCTCATCCTCGACCAGAGTAAAAGATGCGCCAAACTCCAATGTAATATTCTTACGTATGGATGCTATGCACTCTTTTGTCATAGTCTCAGGATCATAGAATTTCAGTAATTGATCTCCATTGTCATCGTACGTAACAGTCGTCCAATCTGGAGACCACGTTCCGAGATGCTCTGAAGATGCGTTGAAATTGAAGAACCCACAGTTTATCTTCGCAAGTGCGTCCGAACACAACCTCGACAATGGCTCAAGCGTCCCTTTCACTCCTGCGTCAAGGAAGATGTCATGTGTTCTTTGATTGAACTCATACACATGTACTGTACTTCCATACCAGCGGTATTTACGGTATCCCATTTTTCACCTCATTCTCGGAAAAATTTGTGTCTACGCCTTGAATCACTGCTTGTTCCTTATCCCCAAATATAAAAGCATCCAAATCCTCTCTTTTTTCATCCGTCATTTCCAAAGTTTGCATTCTCGCTAACAGTAACTCTTTATTCTCAAATGTCTCCATAAACGGTTGCCCTGTTGTGCAAGTATTGCTTGGATCAACAACGATAAAGTGGTACACATCTTTACCATTATGGCATAAAACATACTGTATTTTATCCGGATGCTCCACTTCTCTGACCATCTTTCCACTTGTTAAAATAACATTTTTAATTGTATCAAGCATTTCCTATCCCTCCATTAATCTTGTTATTACGCTAGCCCACCATCTGTAATTGTCCAGAGATTAGGTGCTCCTGTCAGGACTCCTCGGGCGGCCGCCCCTGCGCTATATTTGCTGTTACCACCATGAAACGCCACTGAGGG
>JBBRXC010000093.1:0-6621 GCA_038248745.1 Peptostreptococcales bacterium
AAATAAATTCAATATTCTTAATAGACGCGAATAAATCTTGTTCCAGTATTGCATGGAAACCCTGCACAGGCAAGAAGGGATGTTTTTAAAAAGTTTTCTTCGTATTTTTATACTGAAAGTGATAGTTTTTTGTCGAATATAGACTAAGTAACGGCTTGAATATAAGAAACTAACATTGCTTTTGTTCGTTTTTAATTTACATTTTTAAGAAATAATTATTGCTGATGCATAAATACCCACTTTCGGAAAAGATAATTATTGGTTTTTTTTTATATATTTTCAAATTTAGTCAAACCCTTTCACCCAAAATCCGGGCAAAGGGGCATACCTTATCTTCGATCGAACAACAATTTTATGGCTCGTCAAAAATTTCAGAATTATGGCACGGATTGCAAATCCGCGCCAGCAGGGAGAGTTTATTGTTTACAAAAATACATATCATAGTTCAGCATATAACTGTGCCATCAAACCCATGCCCATTTGAGCGATGACCCGGTAATCGCTTTCCTGCAAGGCAATACCTCCCCGGTTATCCTGTGCTACTCCCTTTAGAAAGCCATCAGGGGTAATGTAATTTTGAAGCGCTTCCCAACATTTTACCGCATGAATTCTATAGTTAGGAGGTAAAAACTCATTTTTTATACCTATTAAAATAGCGGCTGAAATTCCTGCTGATCCGGAAGTATCAGGCAAACTTTTTTTGTCATGCATGAAACAGCCCCAAAGCCCATTTTCGCGCTGCATCGAAAGTGCGATTTTTGTCCCCTCCTGAAACTTTTCGATTATCGCCTGATCTTGTATTTCATCTTTTAGTTCAGACATGGTACGAACAAAACCCAGTAAGGTCCAGGCTGCTCCACGCGCCCAATTTGGATAAGTATATTTCCCACTGCCAGGATAATATCGCAAATAGAGTTTCCCATCATTGATTAACACAAAGCGGCGTGTCAGTTGCGACAAAGCATCCTTCTGGAGTTTCATATCTTTCCAGCTTTTACCAATCACCGCCATAGGGTATGCCACTGTATAACAACCTTCGGCAGTGTACTTGAAACCATCAATTACAGCTCCATTTTCCTGTTCCTGTTCCAGTTCTTTCCACCCATCAACCACTGTTTTCAATATTGGATGACTGGCATCCAACCTTCCCAAAGTGGCAAACGGAAGAGTCAATTCAGTACCCCTAACATAATTATGCTTTGGATTATCGTATCCGTCTTCGTAAGTCAGGTTTTTACCTTCGAAAAACAAACCAAACTGTTGCTTAATGGCACTCAACGCTTTTTTGTTTCCCTTTTGGGCATAAAGTTGCCAAAGCCCGTCAAGCACTGTTCCCTCGCGCCAGCCAAATGCTTGTACCGAATTTACTGATGTGTAGCATTCAAAAAACCGATCTATAGTTCCGGTTTTTTCTGTAGAACTTAAAATATGGGGGAGAAACACGGAATTATCGACATCTTTTGCTTTCTCACTAAAAAACCAAAAAGGCGATGAGCTTTCCAGCTTTAATTCCAGTCCGTGTTGATTGATTTGTTTTGCATATTCCCCTGAAATTTCCAATTCGCAGGGAACTAAGACCGAGGAAAAACGGAGATCAATCGCACCCAAATAAAAATCCGTTCCATGAATACTAACATGCAATAATTTTTCATCACGAATTTGCTGCGCCACTGAAACCCGAATCCAAAGATTCTCCTCGACTAACTTATTTTGGGGTTTAACGATTATAGATTCACCGGGAACAAGTCCGATAGCTGGCCATCCAAAAGCCAACCGTTTACCCTCAGGAAGAAGTTCCAAAGTACTACTTTTCACTATTTTTAAAGGAATATTGTTTACATTTCCTTTTTTTGATTCAGATGAAAAAGTAAATTTTGGTGACAAAAACAACCCCGCACCCACGGCGGGGACCATTTCCAAAAAACTACGTCGCTTCATAATTGATATTTAATTAGTTAACAGAATCCACTTTTGCTGAAAATATGCATTGATAGTATGTATCTTGCGTAAAGGTTTAACAAAGTATTGTTTTAATGAATATTTTCAAAATATTGAAACTTCCATGTGTCAATTGATTTCATAAAATTATGATTTTGAACACATGGAGTTTTCTTCTATTATCAGATCTAATAATTCGGATTTTGTTCCAGTTCAGGATTTTCCTGCCTTGTTATTTCATGAATTGGCCATAAATAGTCCCTTGCAGGATTAAATTTACGTATCTGAATCACATTACCAGTTCTATTTAAAACGGAAGCATTCATTACCGTTTCAGCTGTACGCCATCTACGGATATCATTGTAATAAAGTCCCTCATTGACCATTTCTATTCTCCGTTCAAGTCTGATTGCCTGTCTCATCTGGTCCTTAGTTAATCCGGTGTCAACATCAGGCATGCCTGCACGTTGACGTATCAGATGTAAAGCATCATATACGGAAGCATCAGGTCCTGACGCTTCATTCTGGGCTTCTGCATACATAAGCAATACATCTGCATAACGTAATACAATGAAATTTATCTGCGATTGTATATTCAAAGGTTGGGCAACATCATCTTTGTAAGATGTATATTTTTTAAATCCGAAACCTGTACTGAAATATTTGTTCTCAGGTACAATCCGGCCTAAAAACATATAACCAGGAATAGCAACAGTCTTAATTAACCTTGTATCTCTGTTTTTATAAGGGTGTATAGGATCATACAAGGGTGAAGTCTGGATAGATTTACCGTCTATCATAAGATAGCTATTCACGAAATCCAAAGTTGGAGCAATATTAATGGAAAGCTCCAGTGAATAATCAAAGCTGTTTGAATATTCTGGAACCACATATTGGATATCAAAAATAACTTCGCTGTTACCTTCATTTTCCGGCATAAACAGACCTCTGTAATCAGGAAACAAACTGTACTTATTTAAGGCCATCACCTCTTTAGCAATAGTTGCTGCTTCTGACCATCTGCTTTCATACAAGAGGACTCTTGCTTTAAAGGCTAAAGTAGCACCTTTGGTAACCCTACCTTTATCTGCCCCGGAGTAGGAAAGAGGAAGAACCGAAGAGGAATTATCAAGATCAGCCAATACCTGGGTTACAACCTCCTGACGCGTATTTCGGGGCAATTTACTTTGTTTTTCAAAATTAGGAGACTCTATAATAAGAGGGACACCACCATAGTAGTTCACAAGATTATAATAGAAGAAAGCTCGCAGGAAATAAGCTTCCGCTTTAATTCTCTGATTGAGAGCTGCATCCATTAATACTCTGTCGACATTGTCCAATAAGGTATTTATCCTGCCTATTCCCTGATAACATGCGTCCCATCTATTCATAAAATCTTTAACATTAGAAGGAGTATGTGTCCCGGTAGCAAGAGGAATTTCCCCGCTCATGTTATAGGAATTGGGAGAAATATTTTCTGTTCCTAAATTATCTACACCACCAAAATAGCTCATTCTAAGCACTGCATAGCATCCATTTAATGAAGAGATAGCCTGACTTTTAGTCTGCCACCAGTTTGCTTCATTATAAGTATCAGTAGAAGTTGTATCCAAAAAGCTTTCACTGCACGAATAAAAAAAGAAAACCATTAATAATGTAATCCCTGTATATAAGACTTTTTTCATAATAGTTAAATTTTATTTGTTAAAATGTCACATTAATCCCTGTTGTCAATATTTTTGTTGTAGGATATTCATAAATATTTTGCTGTCCAATATTTTTCTCAGGATCTGTAACTTTATACTTGGAAAATGTAAGATAGTTCTGAGCATTTACGTATATCCTTATCTTGCTAACATTAATTTTGTTTATTAGATCTGAAGGCAAGGTATATCCTAATTGCAGATTTTTCAATCGCAAATATGATGCATCTTTTAACCAAAACGTTGAATTCTTTGCGTTAATCTGGGATCCTCTTTTATATAAAGACAGCCTCGGGTATTTAGCATCCGGGGTTTCAGTAGTCCAGCTATTTGCAAGTTGGTCCTTGGTTATTCCTGCACCATTGAATAACGGCCAGGATACATTGCTCATTGGATAAATATCGATACCTTGTACTCCCTGGAAAAATGCACCAAGATCAAATCCTTTATAATCAACATTCAGGTTAAAGCTATATGTGAAATCAGGAATTGATTTTCCCGAAACCCTCATATCATTAATGTCAATTACATCATCATTATTTAGATCACGGAATTTTATGTCACCGGGGGCTGTTTTTATGTGCTGAAATGGTGAGTTCAGAACTTCGTCGGATGTCTGGAATATCCCTATTGCTTCATACAAGAACCATGAGTCAACAGGGGATCCTTCCTGTATTACAGATATGTTTCCGTATGCATTTGTAGAATATTGAACATCACCATTCAAAAAATCCACATTGTTATCTACAAAGGCAACGCTGGCGCCTAGCCTGAAGTTCACTTTCCCAATGGTATTCCGATGTGAACCGGCTATTTCAATCCCCTTATTTGACATTCCGTATAGGTTAGTAATTGGACCTGAAAGATCTCCCACCTGACCAGGAATATTGATACGTGCAAGGATGTCTGTTGTTTTCTTATTAAAAATATCAATATTCAATTCCAGTTTGTTATCCCACAAGCCAAGATCTAAGCCAATATTTGAGATTGTTGTAGTTTCCCAGGTAATATTTGGATCAGACAAAGCGGTAACAGCACTTCCGCCGACAATACTATTATTAAAAGTAGTTCCCTGGTTAATATTAATGTTATTTAAATAACTATAGAGGGATATACTTTGATTACCTAACTGTCCCCATGAGGCGCGTACTTTCAGATTATTTAACGCTTCAATACTTTTCATAAATGGTTCTTCACTAAGCTTCCATCCAACAGAAACAGAGGGGAAAAGCCCCATCGGTTAGCTTTTGCAAACCTTGAGGAACCATCGTAACGGAAGTTAAACTCAAATAGGTATCTATTTGAAAACATGTAGTTTGCCCGGCCAAAATATGACATAAGTTTCGACTCTGTTGATGTTCCTCCCAAGTCCTTATTTATGGTCCCCGCATCTAATTCAGTAAGCTCGTTCCCTAAGAATCCTTCTACATAAGCATCGAAATTAGAGTTGTAGAAAGACTCCATACTGAAACCCAATAATAGGTTTAAATCATGTTGCTGAGCGATTTTTTTAGTCCAGTTTAATGTTTGAAAGAAGCTTGTGTTCATATTATTGTTATTAGCCTGCGAAGCACTTCTTGATTGGCTGCCAAATGGCCTTGCAACATTTGTTTTAGGATTAATAATCTTTATCTCTGGAACAAAAATATGCTGATTTGCATCATATTTTGAAACTGCAAAATTCAACTTGTATTTTATATCGAGTGGGAAAATGTATTGTCCAAAAATATTAATTAATGCCCGTTGAGTCTTATCATTCCGAGATGACTCTGTGGCGAACACTACAGGATGCTTAAATATGTTATGTCCCGGAGTTGTCAACCATGTATCGGCATAAGTCCCATCATCGTAACTGACGTTTGGCTGGATAGGTAAGGATCTGGATATATATTCCATAATCCTACCTGATCCTTCACAAAATTCATTACGATCCCAGAATGAAGCATTAATACTGGTTCCCATCTCTAACTTTTCTGATTTTTTAAAAACAATATTGGCATTTAAAGAATAATGTTTTGCATCAGTTGCTAATAATACTCCCTGCTGGTCCAGATATCCCAACGACATTGAGTATGTGACATTTTCGCTGCCACCTGAAAGACGAAGGTCATGATTTTGCATAGGCGCAACTGAAAACATAGCACCATACCAATCAGTATTTGAATATTTTGCAGGGTCTGTGCCTGTTCTGTATTCTTCGATTTGGGCATCAGTATAGGCTACTGGTTGTCCTTCATTAATGGCCGCCTGGTTCCTGGCAGTCATATAGTCAACCGAATTTGTAACCATATCAGGAAGGTAAGTTGCATTCTGCCAGCCATAATAACTGTTCAATTCAACCTTTAGCTTTTCTCTCTTCCCTGTCTTTGTTGTAACAAGAATAACGCCATTGGCGGCCCTGTTACCATAGATTGAGGCGGAAGCTGCATCTTTTAATACAGAGATGCTCTCTACATCATTTGGATTTATGTCGTTAAGACTATACTCAACACCATCCACAAGAACCAATGGATTATTATTGTTTAATGTGCCAATTCCTCTGATTCTTATTGTGGCATCATCAGCGCCAGGTTGACCTCCTGCCTGGTTAATATAGACACCATTTAGTCCTTGCAAAGCCTGTGTTGTATTTGTAAGAGGCCTGCTTTCAATAAAGCTGGAATTTACACTTGTCACAGCCCCGGTCAAATTCACTTTCTTTTGTGTACCATATCCAATCGCTACAACCTCATCAATCCCAATTGCATCTTCCACCATGTTAACATTTATGCCTGTTTGGTTTCCAACTGCAATTTCCTGCCCCTTCATCCCCACAAACGAAAACTGTAGATTTGCATTTTCAGGAACATTCGAAATTGAATAATTTCCATCGCTATCGGTTATAGTTCCTGTTGTTGTGCCTTTAATCACAATAGAAACACCAGGCAACGAACCACCTGAAGAATCGGTAACTTTACCAATGATGGTTTTTTGCTGCTGG
>JBBRXC010000094.1:0-6585 GCA_038248745.1 Peptostreptococcales bacterium
TAGCTTTTCAAGAAAGTATTTATGCGAATGCCAGTTGTATCATAGATAATGAGCCCAAATTGTTTTTTGACTCAATCGGTTTAGATCGGATGCTAATGCCTACTAGAAATGAGGCTTGGACAAGACGATACTATGATAGTTATCTTGAAAAAATATTATCTCATGATACTATTCATAATACAAAAATAATGGAGACGCTCATTGAATATGTAAAAAGCAACGGCGATATAAAGCTAACTGCAAAAAATAGATTTCAGCATAGCAATACAATCAGGTACCAACTGGAAAAAGTAAAAAAAATACTGAATATTGATGAAAACCTTGAAAGTTACCCTGAAATCTTTATTTTTATCAGATTATATCAAATCAATAAAATTTTAAATCGAGAAACATAAATTGTGAAAAGTACAAAAAAACCTAAGGATCTTTGTACTGCCAACCAATTGCAAAAGGCCTACTTTTCATATAAAGTATAGCTATATAAATTTAATTGTAGAAAATATTTCACAAATCGGGACGGATTTAGCCGTAATGTGTGTGAAGAGTAATTAAAGGAGTAAGAGATGAGAGATTTTAAATTTAAGGTAGATGAAATCAGAGAGCAGTTTCCAGCATTAAGCAAAACGGTAAACGGTATTCCGGCGGCATTTTTAGATGGTCCTGGGGGAACTCAGGTGCCGAGAAGAGTGGTTGAAAAAATTAATGATTATTTATATTACAGAAATGCCAATTCACATGGTGTTTTCAAAACTTCCGTGGAGAGTGATCATTTATACTGGCAGGCAAGAGAAGTGTATGCTGATTTTTTAAACTGTAGCCCAGAAGAGGTGGCATTTGGCGCAAACACTTCCTCAAATAATTTCAAATTGGCTTTGGGACTTGTAAGGACCATGAAGCCTGGCGATGAAGTGCTGATCACAGATATTGATCATGAGGGAAACCGGTCACCATGGAGAACCCTGGAGGATTTTGGTATTGTGGTGAAAAGCGTTAAAATCAATACAGATACAATCACTTTAGACTTTGAGGATTTCAAGGCAAAGCTTTCAGATAAAACAAAGGTTTTTGCCATCAACTGGGCAGCAAACTCTTGCGGCACCATTTCCGATGTGAAAAAATTCATTGATGAAGCGCATAAGGTTGGGGCGATTACGGTGGTAGATGCTGTGCATTACGCACCCCATAGACCAATTGACGTGAAGGCGATTGATACAGATATTCTTCTTTGCTCCGCCTATAAATTTTTTGGCCCGCATCTGGGAATCATGTATGTGAAAAAGTCTGTGGGCGAAGTCATTAAAACTGTTCGGGTGATCGCTGATGACAATACTGAAATGCCATTTAAGTTTGAAACGGGAACGCCAGCTATGGAGCTTGCTGCAGGAGCGGCAGAAGCTGTTGAATTTATTGCAGATATCGGCAGAACACATGAAGAATACTTTACTGAGGAATTAAAAGGACTTACAGGAAGAAGAAGATTTGTGGTTGCCGGAATGATGGCAATTGATGAATATGAGACAGTTTTGGCAGTTCAGCTTAGAACGGAACTTGCCAAAATCCCAGGGTTAAAGGTGTTTGGACCTGAAGCCGGCCATCCAAGAACTTCAACAGTATCCTTCAATATAGAGGGAGTGAACTCCAACGAAGTGGCAAAATTTCTTGCGGAAAAAGGGATATTCGTCTGGGACGGAGATTATTACGCCATAGAAACCATCACAAATGTTCTGAAGCTTGAAGCCAGCGGCGGACTGGTTAGAATTGGGCTTGCGCCATATAATATTCAAAGCGAAATAGATCGTACCATTCAGGCCGTGAAGGAATTCGTCGCATGGAAAAGATGAAAAAAATTAAACTGCTGCTTTTAGGCTTCGGTAACGCAGGCCAGGCCTTTGCTAAACTGCTACTTGATAAAAGAAAACAGATTGCAGATCAATTCAACTGTGAAGTGGAAGTTGTTGCAATAATAACTCGGAGCAGAGGAAGTCTAGTTGATTCAAATGGAATAGATCTTGAAAAAGCCTGCCTTGACATACAATTAACTGGCAAATTTGATGAGGGGTGTGAAGCGTTTACTTCTATTTCATCAATGGATGCTGCAAGGCAAATTGATTATGATGTACTGCTTGAGTTGACTCCTCTTGAGATTTTTACAGGGCAGCCGGCGATTAACCACATAAAAGTAGCATTTGAAAGGAAAAAGAATGTCATTACGGCGAATAAGGGGCCAATCGCTTGGGCGTTTAAAGAACTTCAGGAGACTGCAGAGAAACAAGGATGTCTGTTTTTCTATGAAACAACAGTGATGGATGGCACCCCAATTTTTAACCTTATGCAACAAACCTTAAGAATGTGCAAAGTAATTGAAATAAATGGCATATTAAATACAACAACAAATTTTGTCCTCGAAGAGATGGCGAAGGGAAAAGACTACGAAACCATCATCACAGAAGGAAAGCGGCGAGGATTCATCGAGGCTGACCCTGCAATGGACATTGAAGGATGGGATGCGGCGGCCAAGGTAACAGCACTTCTAAATGTACTTATGAGCGCAAATATAACACCAAAAGATATAGATAGAACGGGAATAGAAAACATAACTGCGGAAGACATCAAGGCTGCCGATGAAAAAGGCTGCGTTATTAAATTAATATGTAACGGAAGCATAATAGAAGGACAAGTTAAAGGTAGCGTAAGGCCGATGGAAATTAGAAAAAATGAATTGTTTGCAACTATTGACGGTACATCCTCAGTGATATCAATCACCACAGATTTAATGGGTAAGTTATCAATTGTAGAGCACGCACCAGAAATTGAGCAAACAGCATATGGAATTTTCAACGATTTGTTAAGAATATTATCTGAAAAATAAAAAATATTAGCCTGTTAAAATGATTATCTGAACAATAAAAAATGTCAGCAAAATGTTTATAGAGAACACTATGTTGATATTTTTTTGTTTATTATTAACATAAGTGTATAAAACGACACATTTTAAGGGTATAATTAACATTAAATTAACGAAATTAACAAAGAATTAACAGTAGCCTTAATGATGACTTAACAGGGGAAGTATATGATGTACATGTAGTAAAAAATCAACAACCCCTTAAAGAAAGAAGGAGACTTAAATGAAAAGTAGAATGATGAATAAGATGAAAAAGACGTTAATAATTGGTTTGATAGTATCATTATCCATGACAGGACTGGCAGCATGCAGCGGCGGAAACTCGGAAACAGAAGCCGGTGGAAGTTTAGTAACGGCAGGTTCAACATCAGTGCAACCTCTGTCGGAGGAATTAGCAGCAGTTTTTATGGAGGCTAATCCGGGCTACACAGTAGACGTGCAGGGTGGCGGTTCAGGACAGGGAATTAAATCTATACAAGAAGGAATTGCAGACATCGGAGCACTTTCAAGAAATCTTAAAGATGATGAAAAAAGCTTGATTTCAGAAGAAGTGACGATTGCATTAGACGGTATAGCCGTCATAGTTAATAAAGAATCGGCAGTAAATGATTTATCACTTGAACAAATCAGACAAATTTTCGCTGGAGAAATAACCAACTGGAAAGATGTGGGCGGAATTGATGCTCCTATAACAGTAGTATCAAGAGAAGAAGGATCTGGAACAAGGGGAGCTTTTGTCGACATCACAAAGGTGCTTACAAAAGATGCTGCCGGGAATGAATTGGATATGACAGCAGCAGATGCATTAATTCAGCCATCAACGGGTTCGGTAAAAACAACTGTATCTTCAACACCAAATACTATTGGGTATGTTTCACTTGGCTCACTGGATGATTCAGTAAAAACAGTAAATGTTGAAGGAGTAGCGCCAACAATCGAAAAAGTTAAAGATGGAACTTATAAAATAGCAAGACCATTCATCTATGTGTTAGGGGATACTGTTTCGGAAGCAGTACAAATGTATTTAGACTTTGTCTTAAGTGAGGAAGGCCAAGCAGTAGTAGCAGATAATGGATTTATACCGGTGAAATAAAATGAATGTATACGAAAAAGCTATAGAAAAATTAATACTAATCAGTGCCATTGTTACAACAGTATCAGTGGCACTGATTACTGTTTTTATATTTAAGACGGGTATGCCGATACTATTGCAATATGGGGTGTTAGAGTTTATAACAGGATCCAACTGGAGCCCAACAAATGAAATTTTTGGTATCCTGCCATTAATTATAGGAACCTTAGCTGTGACCTTAGGGTCTTTGATTATAGGAGTCCCCACAGGAATAGCCTGTGCCGTCTATTTGTCAGAAATTGCCTCTAAAAAAACTGCCGGGCCTTTTAAAGCCGCAATCGAGTTGTTGGCAGGAATTCCTTCGGTTGTTTACGGCTTTTTTGGATTAATTATTTTGGTTCCCGTAATAAGAAACTATATCCTTCCAATATTTCAAAGATTTAACCCAGAGTTAAATACGAGCGGATTCAGCATTCTGGCAGGTGCTGTTATTCTTGCCATCATGATATTACCTACCATTGTAAGTTTATCAGAAAACGCAATTACAGCAGTTCCGCCGGAATTCAGAGAAGCTTCTCTGGCTTTAGGTGCAAATAAAAGAGAAACAATCATGAAGGTCATCATACCTGCTGCAAAATCAGGAATATTTTCATCTATAATCCTTGCGATGGGCAGAGCAATTGGTGAAACCATGGCTGTTCTTTTAATCACGGGTAATGTGGCACAGATGCCGGGCAGTATTTTAGATCCGGTTGCAACCCTGACGGGTACAATAGCAATGGAAATGTCTTACGCCGGACCAACCCACCAGCAAGCCTTATTCGCAGTTGGCATTATACTATTCATTATCATCATGATATTGAATATTATGGCACAGGCAGTAATGAAAAAAATGGGGGGCGTAAACGGATGAATAAAAAATCAAAAAATGCAGTTTTTTATGGAATAATCGGTTTTCTTTCAGCCTTGGCCTTGATTAGCTTAATTTTAATAGTAGGCTTTATACTGGTAAGAGGGCTTCCAGGAATAACAATAGAATTTTTAAGCCAGTCTCCAAGCAAAATGGGAAAGGAAGGCGGTATATTTCCGATCATCATAGGTACTTTTTATGTGACACTTGTAGCATTGGTGATTGCAACTCCAATAGGAGTTGCTGCTGCCATTTATTTTAACGAATATTCCAGAAATACCAGAGGAGTCAGAATAATAAGGTTCTTCACGGAAGTACTGTCAGGAATCCCCTCTATCATATTTGGTCTTTTTGGGTTTGCCTTTTTCGTAGTTTTTTTAGGGCTTGGCTGGTCTATTCTTTCAGGAGGGCTAACCCTTGCAATTATGATATTACCTACGCTGATCAGAGCGACGGAAGAGTCTTTAAAAACGGTTCCCATGTCGTATAGAGAAGGCAGCCTCTCTCTTGGAGCAACCAAATGGCAGACGATTGTAAAAGTAACCCTTCCTTGCTGCAAATCAGGGGTGTTAACAGGATTGATTCTTGGTATTGGAAGAGCCATTGGTGAAACAGCTGCGGTTATGCTAACAATAGGCGGTTCCTTAAGAATGGCAGAATCCCTACTTGATCCAACCAGAAATATGGCATTGCATCTTTACATGCTGGCATCAGAAGGGCTTTCAGAAGAAAAAACCTATGCAACGGCAGCATTATTAATTATAATGGTATTAGTAATAAATACTATTGCCAACCAGATTTCTAGAAGAATGATAAAACTAAGTTAATAATCGGAGAGGGCTTAGTGGCGCACTTTGATTAGATAAGTATAAGTAAAAAGAGACCTTTTTATAAAGGAGAAAAGCACAATATGGAAAATAGAGAAAATGAAGAAAAAAAATTTGAAATAAAGGGATTAGACTTGTATTACGGCAAATTTCAGGCGCTTGAAAAGGTTGATATGGATATTTACGCAAATAAAATTACTGCATTAATAGGGCCGTCAGGCTGCGGTAAATCTACATTTCTTAGAACTTTAAATAGAATGAATGATTTGATTCCAGATGTGACAATCGAGGGATATATTAGATTTGATGATGAAGACATTTATGATAAAGATTACGATGTCATAAATTTAAGAAAAAAGGTAGGGATGGTATTTCAAAAGCCTAACCCATTTCCAAAAAGTATCTATGAGAACATCGTTTACGGACCAAAAGTGCACGGAGAAAAAAACAAAGAGGCACTAGATCAAATTGTAGAGAGAACCCTTAAAGAGGTTGCCCTATGGGAAGAAGTAAAGGACAGGCTGAATAAATCAGCGCTTGGGCTTTCAGGTGGGCAGCAGCAAAGACTATGTATTGCTAGATGTCTTGCTGTTGAACCGGAAGTAATACTGATGGATGAACCAACTTCTGCGCTAGATCCTGTGGCAACCTCAAAAATAGAAGGACTTCTTGGGGAATTGGCATTAAAGTATACAATTGTTATTGTGACACATAATATGCAGCAGGCAGGCAGAGTGTCCGATAATACGGCGTTTTTCTTAAATGGTAAAGTTTTAGAAGTTGACAATACCGCGCAAATGTTTTCAAACCCAAAAAACCCCAAAACAGAAGATTATATTACTGGAAGATTTGGATAAAATAGAAAGGAGCA
>JBBRXC010000095.1:0-6530 GCA_038248745.1 Peptostreptococcales bacterium
GATTTCAGTAATTTTAATAATTAATTAATTTAGAATAAGTGGTAGAGAAATGGAGAAGAAAATGATTCAAGAGGCAAAAATACTTTTTGTGGATTTAACCACAAGACAAACAAAAGTGGAAAAAATTGATGGGGAAACCTACAGAAAATATCCTGGTGGATCGGCACTAGGCATGTATCTTATGTTAAAAAATATGGATCCAATGGTGGAACCTTTATCCCCAGAAAATATGCTAATATTTGCTGTTTCACCGCTCACAGGGATTCCAATAAGCGGTCAAAGCAGAATGAACGTAACGACAAAGAGTCCGCTTACAGGAACTGCTGGAGACTCGCAAGTTGGAGGATTCATCGGTGCGGCATTAAAAGCGAATGGTTATGATGCGATTGTCTGTACTGGAAAAGCAGATGGATTGGTATATTTATATATAGATAAAGATAAAATACAAATTAAAGATGCTCAAAAAATGTGGGGGAAAACCACTGGTGAAGCAGAAAAACTAATACAGGAAGATCTTGAAGAGACAAAAATCGAATCCTCAATCATTGGCCCAGCAGGAGAAAATCTTGTAAAATATGCATCGATTATGCACATGAAAAGCAGAGCGAACGGCAGAAACGGTGTGGGAGCAGTAATGGGCTCAAAGAATCTAAAAGCACTTGTCCTTAAAAAGCAATCTGTAGTGAAGGCATTTGACCCAGAAAAGATGAAAAAACTTACACTAAATGTGAAGGAAAGAATCGCGGCTAATGAAGTAATTGTTGATCTTGCATTAAATGGTTCGGCAAGCGTTATTGATGCCCATGGCGCCGAAGGCTTTCTTCCATCCTACAATTGGGAAAAAGGAATAGTGAAAGATTATAAAAGCACAGGCGGGGAAACAATTACAAATACCATCTTAGTGGGAAGAGAAACCTGTTTTGGTTGTGCCATTCGTTGCAAGGGCTCGGTGAGTGTGCCAGGAAAGGCCGACCCTGAATATGGTGGGCCCGAATATGAAACATGTGCTACTTTCGGCTCCTATTGTGGCAACACAGATTTAGGAGATATCTGTCAGGCAAATCAACTTTGCAATATGTACGGAATTGATACCATTTCTTGCGGTGCGACAATTGCCTGGGCAATGGATTGTTATGAAAAAGGAATATTAACAAAAGATCAAACAGACGGACTTGAATTAAAATTTGGAGATGGCTCTGTCTTTGAAAAACTGATTATAAAAATCGCCAGAAGAGAACCTGGCATTGGAGAACTTTTGGCAGAAGGCAGTGCAGCAGCGGCGAAAATGCTTGGAAAAGAAGCAGAAGAACTTGTTGTAGCCTGCAAAAACCAGGAATGGCCAGCTCATATGGTTCAAATGAAACCAAATCTGGCGATTAATTATGCTGTCAATCCTTTTGGCGCGGATCACCAGTCTTCGGAGCATGACCCAGCATTAATGGCGCCTGAGGATGATCAGAACTGGTTGTGGCCCAATATGCTGGCAAGTTTTGATAAATGTGATTCCTATGGTATACTTGATGCTAATAAATCAAAATTTGCCTTGGAAACGCAAAAGTTTTATTCCATGATGGATACCCTTTGCTTGTGTCAATTCGCATGGGGACCTGCATGGCAGCTTTACGGGCCGCAGGAAGTAATAGAATTTTGTAAATATGGCGCCGGCTGGGATGCTACAATTGAGGAACTGCAAGAAATCGGCGAACGAAGAATTAATATGATGAGAATGTTTAATGCAAAAGTTGGGCTTACTAGAGCCGATGATAAGCTACCGAATAAAGCATTTCTTCCAGTAACCTATGGAGAAGGAGAAACTGCCCAAATCACAAAAGAAGACTTTGGGAAGGCTTTAGACGCCTATTATGAAATGGCTGGCTGGAACATAGAAACGGGAATACCGACAAAAGAAACGTTAAAAAGGCTGGGTCTTGAGTGGATTTAAAGGGGAAAAGAATGAACGTGATTTTGAATAAAAAAGAAACTGAGCTGCCGTCAGAAATGACGGTAGCCCAGTTAATAAGGGATAATCAATTTAAAAGGGCAGCAGTCTGGGTGAATGGCGTGCAACTTCTTGCTTCTCAGTATGAGAGCTGGGGAATAAAGGAAGGCGACAATATCAAAATATTAAGAGTTGTAGCTGGGGGATGAAAATAGAGGAACAAATATGAACTTTAAAAAAACAGTGGTACTAACAATTGTCATAAATATGATTTTTGCGCAGACAGCATTTGGGGTTTCATTGCCTTCAGATGTTATTGGAAAAAATTATGAAGCTGCTGTTGCAGCCCTTTTTGATAAAGGGATTATAACAGGGGATGAAAATGGAAATTATAACCCTGAGCAGACATTAACAAGAGCGCAGGCCTGTATTATAGTTGTGAAAAGCATGAACCCCCCGATTGCTGAGGTGGTAGGTACGGCAACGCAAGACGCTTTAAAGAGTGGGTTCCCTGATATGTCGGGATATGGCTGGGCTGAAGGATATATCAGTTCTGCCGTCAAAAAAGGTGTTACAAAAGGCTATCCAAATGGGACATTCAAACCAGGAAGTAACGTGACCTCAAATGAACTTGTGACCATGATTTTAAGAGGCGCCGGATATTTTGATGCTTCCCTTGAAGGTGTATGGCCTTTTAATTATGTGAATATGGCAGATACACTAAATCTTTATAACAATCTTCCAAGCAAAGAGTCGATGCCACAATACGCGACAAAGTGGATGGCAGCCCAAATGGACTATAACGGTTTAGCATTAATAGAACAAGCGAATCCACCTGAAGTGGCAGTTCTATTGGGAGAGCCAAAAACCCTTCCTGATTTTGCTCAGGCCAAATTTATTTCTGTTGGCAGTTTTAATCAGAGTATTACTAATTTTGGAGGCATGGCACTTGACAATCAGGTAAAGGTCTATACGTATGGTGAACGAAAAGATTATGTAACAGGGATGACTTTGTCTGCAATCAAAAGCGATTACATGACGGACAGCATTTACAAATATAAAAGGGTTGTCACGCCAGCGCAGTACGTTTTAGAGAATAACAGAATAACCAGTTTATTACTGCCAAAGGATGTTGGATATACCGGTAGTATTTACTGTGTCATAAACGACACATTGAATGGATTGCGTACACTTACTGCGGCCAGAGAAATGATTTGGGTGGCTTCGCCAACGATAAAGAATATCCCCACTGCAGAAAGCTATTCTACTGGAAGTGTTTTCAAGCTAAATGCGTTAGATGGGAAAATACAAAGCATAGAAGCCGTTCAAGATATGGCGTACGGATATACCAAAGTAGAAGATTATAAAATCAACGGACCTGTGCTAATTTCATCAGGTGGGGTTGGCAAATGGATGCAGATCAGCAGCACCGCAACAGTATATATCGTTGACATAGAAGACCAGAGCAAATACAAGGTGGGGAGCACTGCAAGTATAAAGCAAGGGTTGGAAATAAAGTTATTTGACGTATCAGACGACGGCGAAATCAAGGCTGATATAGTTATTATTAAGTAATTATTAAGTATTTATCAAAATAGAAGATATAATCATATAGAAAGTGAGAAAAATGTCGGCTTTAATAGTTGCGTTTCAAGTAATGGCACCAATATTTATATTGATGTCTATAGGGTTTGGGGCAAGAAAATTTGGGATTTTAAATGATACAATTATTAAGCCGGTTAATAATCTGGTTTTCAGAGTGTTTCTGCCGGCCATGTTGTTCATAAGCATATATAATATGAATGTAAACGAACTTTTTAACGTGAAATTGATCGCCTTTATAACAATTGTAACGTTGGTTGCCTTCCTAGTAGCATTTTTTGTAGTTCCCCGCTTTGAAAAAAAAAGAGAGAGAACAGGCGTCTTGATTCAGGCGATGGTGCGGGGAAATGTGGTATATTTTGGGTTCCCTATAGTAGCATTACTGGTTGGAGAAAAATATCTGGGAATTGCAGCACTGGTGATCGCCATTGTTGCTCCCTTGTATAACATTATCTCTGTCATATCATTAGAAACCTTTAGAGAAGGAAAACCCGAAATACGGAACGTCATGATAGGCATTTTTAAAAACCCAATGATTATTGCTGTTGTAATCGCCCTTGTCTTTTTAATTTTTTCTATCCCTATTTATCAGGTAATCATGATTCCTTTACGAGACTTGGCAAAGGTGGCATCACCTCTTGCGTTAATACTTTTAGGAGGCAGTTTTAGTTTTGCATCAGCAAAGGGCTATGAAAAGGAAATTCTGGCAGCTGTTGTGGTTAAATTATTATTGGTTCCTGCAGTGGCCTTGCCAATCGCAATACTCCTTGGGTTCAATCAGGGAGAGTTGGGGACTATACTGGCAACGCTGGGAGCCCCAACTGCAGTTGCTTCTTTTGCAATGGCGCAGCAAATGGAAGGGGATGATTTGCTGGCAGGACAGATCGTGGTTTATACCTCTGCCTTTGCGGTTGTAACTATTTTTATATGGATTGTAATATTTAAGCACTTTGGATTTTTATAGAAGGGAATTTGATGGAAACAATCAAAATCGGGAAACGAGAAATACCTAAAGATTTGTTCATTTTCCTACTCATAAGTGTACTTTTAGCTATCGTATCATCTATTGAAAATACGTCTTTAGCAAATCGTTTATATGAAGATTTGAATTTCACAGTGATGCAAAGATCGATGCTTGAGACCCCGAGAGAATTGCCGGGGCTTCTTTCGGTTGTCATCATCGGTATGATGAATGGACTAGGAGACATAAGAATAGCAGCTGTTGCGAATATTATTGGTGGAGTGGGTCTGATTCTTTTTGGTCTAGCACCAAATGAATTTTCATTAATCTTAATTTTCCTTTTAGTTTACAGTACGGGACAGCATATATATATGCCACTTTCCAGTACAATTGCCATGTCTTTTGCAAAAGGCGAAAAATTCGGGGAAAGACTCGGTCAGATTCAGGGGCTGGGAAGTTTTGCTATCATTGTGTCCAGTGCCATTTTGTATGTAGTTTATAAATTTATAGACGTATCTTACCAGACAGTGTTTACAATTGCTGGAGTTGCAATGATGCTTGCAGGAGTTCTTTTCTTTGTGATTGGCAATAAAAGTCATAAAATTGTCTCGGAAAAACGTTTTGTATTTCGCAAAGAATTTAAAATGTATTACATTTTGGCAACAATCAACGGTGCAAGAAAACAAATAACCATTACGTTTGTACCCTGGCTTCTGATAGATGTTTATCAGCAACCGGTTACAACCATTACGGCCTTATTTTTTGTTGTATGTGTTATAAATATTTTCTTTAAACCTTGGTTTGGAAGGTTGATTGACAGAAAAGGGGAAAGCAAAGCATTAAAGCTGGAGGCGTTGGTCATGGCAATTGCATGTATTGGATTTGCTTTTGCCCTTCAGCTGTTTACGTTTAAGATCGCCTTGGTGATTGCCTGTGTTTGTTATGTCTTGGATAAGTTAATGGAGTCGGCATCCATGGCTAGAGCGACCTATGTCCGCAAAAAATCAAAAAACCCATCTGATGTTGCCAAGACGTTGACCATGGGACAAAGCATGGATCATGTGGTTTCTATGACAATTCCTTTGCTTGCAGGGTACGTATGGTATGCCGGAGGAGCAAGCGGATATATGTATGTTTTCATAGGGGCGCTTTCTATATCAGCCTTGAACTATTTTGTTGCTGCCAGGATTTAGTAGTGGCAGAAGAGTAATGATGAAAAGTCCAATTATAATTCCGACATAAAACAATATACAGAAATTATTTATATATGATATAATTACTTTTTAAACTTTCTTAGGAGGAAATACATATGAGTGAAATAGAAAAGAGCGAAATAGAAAAAAAGGAAACAGAAAAGAATGAGACACAGATATCCTCTAACTTCATCCACAATATTATTGATAGAGATTTGGAAACCGGGAAATATGGAAATAAGGTGCATACCAGATTCCCTCCAGAACCAAATGGATACTTACATATAGGACACGCAAAGTCTATTTGCTTAAATTTTTCCACAGCAGAAAAATATAACGGTAAATGCAATTTAAGATATGATGATACAAATCCTGGAAAAGAGGATATTGAATATGTTGATTCCATTGAAGCCGATGTGAAGTGGCTTGGATTTAATTGGAGTGAGCGTCTTTTTGCATCTGATTATTTTGAAAAAATGTATCAGTGTGCCGTGGAATTAATAAAAAAGGGCAAAGCATATGTTTGTGAATTGACGGCTGAGGAAATGAAGGAATACAGGGGAACATTGACCGAGCCGGGGAAAGAAAGTCCTTCAAGAAACAGAAGCATAGAGGATAATCTGAAGCTTTTTGCTGAAATGCGTAGTGGTGTGTATGCTGACGGCAAAATGGTATTACGGGCAAAAATAGATATGTCTTCTCCAAATATTAATTTAAGAGATCCTATTATATATAGAATTGCCCATCAGACGCACCACAATACGGGTGATGCTTGGTGCATTTATCCAATGTATGATTATGCCCACCCCATCGAAGATGCTATTGAGGGAATAAC
>JBBRXC010000096.1:0-6524 GCA_038248745.1 Peptostreptococcales bacterium
AGCAGCGCTCCATATCCTGACAATTTTCGTCATGGGTGAGAGCGCTACAGTGCGTACACCCGTGATTGGTATAAATAATTGCCGATATTCGGGTTAATCCTGAATATCGGTTTTTTTGTTTCTTTTTATTTTTACTACAATTCACTCGTTATCCCTAACCCATGATTTAACACAATTTAAAAATTAAACGGAGGAAAAGGAAATGAAAAATTTTGGCAAAAAATTGATGATGCTAGTTTTAGCAACTGCCATGGTAGCACTTGGAACAGGTTGTTCTGGTACGGAAGAGGCTCCAGCTACTGAAAAAATCCCATCCATTGGTATACTTCAATACGTTGAACATAACGCTCTCGATGCGGCGCGTGAAGGTTTTGTCGCTGCCCTAGCAGATAATGGCTATATCGATGGGGAAACCATTAATATAGATGTACAAAATGCACAAGCTGATCAAAGCAACTTGGCTACTATTAGCGATCGTTTTGTTAGCAACAATGTTGATTTAATCCTTGCTATTGCAACTCCAGCAACTCAAGCTATAGCAGGTAAGACTACAGAAATTCCTATTTTAGGAACAGCTGTTACAGATTACGTCGTTGCAAGATTAGTTGCCTCTAATGAAGTGCCTGGCGGCAATGTCAGTGGAACAACTGACATGAACCCTATACAAGAGCAAATTGATTTATTAATGAAATTAGCTCCTACAGCTAAAACGGTAGGTTTGCTTTACACTTCAAGCGAAGATAATTCCATATTACAAGCAGGAATTGCAAAACAAGCAATAGAAAATGCTGGGCTAAAATATGTTGAAGTAACCGTAACTAACTCCAACGATGTTCAGCAAGCCGTCCAATCCCTTGTGGGGCAATGTGACGCTATATACATTCCAACAGATAATATCATTGCATCTGCAATGCCAGTGGTTTATGGGGTTACCTCAGAATCAAAGACCCCAGTTATATGTGGTGAATCTGGAATGGTTGACAACGGAGGCCTTGCAACACTAGGAATCAATTATAGAGATTTAGGATATCAGACTGGTCTTATGGCCGTTAAAATTCTAAAAGGTGAAGCCGAAACAGCAACTATGCCTATTGAATCTGCAACAAAATTTGATTTCGCTATCAATGGATCTGTTGCCTCAGAAATCGGGCTTGAAATCCCTGCAGATCTTCAACAATATGTGATGAAATAAGATAGGCCAAAAAATAGCATTATAATAGAAGCGAGGAAAAACTATGTTACAAATTGTATTAGGTGCAGTTTCATTAGGCCTTATTTGGTCAATAATGACAATTGGTGTATACATCACTTATAGAATACTTGAAATTGCAGACTTAACCGTAGAAGGCAGTCTGGCGATGGGAGCTGCTATTGCAGCCACTTCCATTTTTAATGGGATGAACCCCTATGAAGCCACCGGCCTAGCATTATTAGGCGGCATGGGCGCGGGGCTTATTACAGGACTTTTTCATACGAAGCTGAAAATTCCAGCTTTGCTTTCAGGTATTCTTACAATGATTGCGCTATATTCTGTGAACCTTAGAATCATGGGGAAAGCCAATGTTTCTCTGCTACGTATGGATACCATCTATACGGATATAGAAAACGTAGGTTTAAATCACACTAATTCTGTTATGGCGCTGGCCCTGCTATGCGTTTTAGCGCTAATTGGCATCTTATACTGGTTTTTCGGCACTGAAATAGGGTGCGCCATCCGGGCAACTGGCGCAAACTTTCAAATGGCACGGGCACAAGGGATCAACACAAATAATATGATTATGCTTGGATTAATCATTAGTAATGGCTTAGTTGCTCTATGTGGCGCGTTGATAGCCCAAAGTCAAAGTTTTGCTGATGTTCAAATGGGTGTTGGTTCCATTGTAATAGGGCTTGCTTCTGTAATAATAGGTGAAGTAATATTTAACAGCAAGAATTTTTTCCAAAAGCTACTCTCTTTAGCATTAGGCGCTATAACATACAGACTCATTATAGCGATTGTATTAAAATTAGGAATGCCTGCGAATGACCTGAAAATGTTTACCGCTCTTACGGTTGCCGTTGCATTATCCTTACCAATGTTCAGAGCATACTTAAACCCAATGAAAAAATCAATGAAGGAGGATGCGTGATATGCTTAAAATCGAAGGATTATATAAAGTATTCAACTCAGGAACAGTAAATGAAAAATTAGCATTACGCAATCTTAGCCTTACGCTAAAAGAAGGCGACTTTGTAACTTTAATTGGGGGAAATGGTGCAGGAAAATCAACTTTGCTAAATTGTGTTGCTGGTGTTCATCTATTGGATGAAGGTTGCATTATCATTGGAGGCAAGGATGTATCAAAGCTTTCGGAACATAAAAGAGCAGAATCAATTGGAAGGGTATTTCAGGACCCCATGATGGGAACAGCGGCTAATATGGGCATCGAAGAAAATCTAGCACTTGCTTATAGGAGAGGTCATTTCAGAAGTTTAAAATGGGGCATAACCCACAAAGAGAGAGATCTTTACAGAATCCTTCTAAGTCATCTGGGGCTAGGCTTAGAAAACAGGCTTAGTGACAAAGTAGGCCTTCTTTCAGGAGGGCAACGACAGGCGCTAACATTATTAATGGCAACACTTCAAAAACCAAAAATTTTGCTTTTAGACGAACATACTGCGGCCCTAGACCCTAAAACTGCAGAAAAAGTATTACAGCTTAGTCGTACCCTTGTGAACGAAAACAATCTGACTACATTAATGGTAACGCATAATATGAAACATGCTATAGAATACGGAAACCGTTTAATCATGATGCATGAAGGTCGCATTATATTAGACATTAGTGGTAAAGAGAAACAGGAACTTACTGTCGATGATCTACTTAAAAGATTCGGAAAGGCAAGTGGAGAAGAATTTGCGAACGATCGTGCGCTACTTGCATAATTAAATATTTATAGAGAAAAAGATATCCACAGGTTTTTGCCTGTGGATATCTTAATATATACTTGAGTGATTGCAAGGGTTTCAAAAAACCCAAGCCCAATGTCGGATACTTATAACGGGCTTACCTTTCCACGATAAGTGACGTTCCTTGTCCGCCGCCTATACATAAGGTAGCAAGACCATATTTGGAATCTCTCTTCGCCATTTCGTGAATGAGGGTTACAAATATTCTACAACCGGATGATCCGATTGGATGTCCAAGCGCAATCGCTCCACCGTTAACATTTAATTTAGTCAAGTCAAATCCAAGCTCTTTTCCAACTGCAACTGACTGCGCGGCAAATGCTTCGTTTGCTTCAATAAGGTCAAGGTCGGCAACAGTTAAGCCAGCGATTTCCAAAGCTTTCTTTGTAGCTGGAACTGGGCCAATACCCATAATGCTTGGGTCAACACCTGCGGAGGCATATCCTTTGACTGTGCAAAGATATTTAATTCCTAATTCATCAGCTTTTTCTTTTGACATAACGATTACGGCTGCTGCCGCATCATTAATACCAGAAGAGTTTCCTGCAGTAACCATTCCACCTTCTTTTTTGAAAGCTGGTCTTAACTTGCCAAGAGTTTCTACTGTTGTTCCAAACTTAGGATATTCATCTGTATCAAAAACGATATCTCCCTTTTTTCCTGGTATAACTACAGGAACGATTTCGTCTTTAAATCTTCCGGCAGTTACTGCGGCTTCGGCTTTCTGCTGTGAATTTGCGGAAAACGCATCCAGTTCTTCTCTTGTTAATTGCCATTGTTCACAAATATTTTCAGCTGTGACACCCATGTGATATTCATTGAATGCATCCATAAGGCCATCATTTGTCATCATATCAACCATCTTATTGTCGCCCATTCTGGCGCCCCATCTTGCTGACGGCACTGCATAGCTTGATAGCGACATGCTTTCCGTTCCGCCTGCTACGATGATATCGGCATCTCCTGCTTTTATAATGGATGACGCTAGGCCAATTGCTCTAAGTCCTGATCCGCATACTTTATTTATTGTCATTGATGGAACTTCTTTTGGGATCCCAGATTCAATTGAAACCTGTCTTGCAACATTTTGCCCAAGGCCTCCCTGAAGAACATTGCCAAAGATAACTTCATCGATGATTGCTGGGTCAATTCCAGCTCTCTTGATAGCTTCTTTTACTGCGATAGCACCCAAAACAACAGCTTTTGTACCTTTTAATGCGCCACCAAAACTCCCTATTGGCGTTCTTACTGCACTTACTATTACAACTTCTCTCATATTATTCCTCCTAATTTTAAGTATTACGAAAAAGCAAATTTTTAATATGCTTTAATTATACTCCATTTTTTTTGGATTTAAAATAATAGTTAATGTTTTAACGTTATACTGAGATATTCCAACTATTCTGAACTTTCTTAACTTATTTATTTCTTGAAGATTCCTATATGATTTTCTTCCAGCCAAACAGGTTTATAAGACAGTTTTGCTTTTCTTAAATTCATAATATCCATATCTTCTTCTCTGTTGACCAAGGTTATTTCCTCAGGCATGTGCTTGCAAAATTCGGCATTAATTGCCTGATATATTCCCCTAAAATCGGTATTTGCCTTTTCCACGTGAACGGTTACAGTGTTTTTATTAATTTGGCCTCCAATGCTGAGTGCTTCGATTTTGCCGGCAATTAAAATGGCTCCTGCCAAATATCCCACTTTTTCCAGATTTTCAAAAACATGAAGCATGGCTCTCTCTTCCATTTTCAAAAGCTTCATTTCATGTTCAGATAAATCCTTTTTTTTATTGAATTCTTCTATAAAATTCATAGCTTCCCCAGTCATGGCGGAGGTTAATTGAACATATTCATAAGAATAATTGTTAAAAAAATAATTAAGATGATTCTTTTTGCTATGCAGTTTTCTACCCTTCAGCTCGATTAAGCTTTGCTTCGTATAAATATAATCATAATTAGGCCTGTCATCCAGAAAATCCATTTCTCCAGGACATGCTTCTTCAATTATTTCAATCATGTGTTTTGGCATAAGTCTGATTGCGAACTCATAACCTTTGTCTTCAAATATTTTCTTCGCTGCATAAATGGTTTTTCTCAGAGAAGAAGGGTCATACTTCCCGTTATTTGTTAATGGAGGGAATAAAAATGGTTCCTGTTTATCCACTTCCAAATGGCTGAGTCCTGAAACACAAATGTAATCCCCTATTTTTTGCCAACAGAAGTTATTTATGTCCCGCCACATATATAAAGAGGTAAACGATATCCCTGAGGTGTTGTAATCGAAGCCGCCTAAGAATTCCTCAAGGATTGGTCTACTCTCTATTGTAATCTTATTATCAAGCATAAACATATTATTTCACTATCCCGGAAATCTGCTTAAATCCATCTTCTTTTGCACCGCCTAAAATTTCAAATAATACGGCTTCATAAGTGGTGCCAACAGCTCCTGCTTCACAAATTCTCCTTTGGGCATATTTCTTGTCTTCATTGTCTCTTGAAGAAACTGCATCATTAACCAAAAATACCCGATAACCTTCCTCCAGTAAATCCAGCGCTGTCTGCTGAACACAAACATGTGCCTCAATACCAGTAAGAATTACTGTTCGTTTTTCGCTGGTTTCCAGCACTTCAACAAAATTCGGCTCGCCCATTGCGCTGAAACTTGTTTTCTCTATTGGCAAGAAATTTTCACCCATCGCCTCTTGGATTGATTCAATAGTTTCTCCCAATCCCTTAGTATATTGTTGTGTTGTTATAATTGGCAATCCCAATACTATACACCCCTTGATGAGTTTAACCATTTTTCGTTCAAGTTCCTGACTGTTTTTCATGGCAGGCATCAATTTTTCTTGAAAATCTATAACTACCAGAACAGCATCCTCTTTATTAATTTTCAAATTCATTATTCCTCAATCCCCCACTTCTTCAAATCAACTAATAGTTTATGGCTTGTAAGATCATAATGAAGGGGGGTTATTGATGCATAACCATCCTGCATTGATCTGACGTCTATATCCTCTGCTAAGTTTTCATATATTACCGGTACTCCTGCGTACCAATATTCCTTGTTTCCTGCCTCATTTTTTTCTTCTCTAAACCAGTTTTTATACTCTCGTTTCCCCAATCTGGTATATTTAAGCCCTTTCACTTGCTCCGCAGGCAAGTTGGGCACGTTAATATTAAGAACCGTATCGCAGTCTAATTTTCCATAGACTTTTTTCAATGTTTTTACTGCCAAATCACAAGCGTATTCAAAGCTTGTAGGGAAATGATCATTTACAGAAACGGCTACGGAAGGGATTCCGTTAAAAGCTCCTTCAATGGCAGCTGAAACCGTTCCCGAATATAAAGTATCTGTTCCTAAATTTCCGCCATGATTAATTCCTGAAAACACCATATCAATTTTAATCCCTTTGTTTTCTAAAACCTTTAATCCCAGTTTTACGCAATCAGCTGGTGTACCCGAAATCTCAAGGGCCAGTTTTGTATTCTCAAATTGTACTTCTTTTATATTAATGGGCACCCCTATGCTTATACTATGCCCGCTTGCACTTCTTTGAACGTCAGGCG
>JBBRXC010000097.1:0-6399 GCA_038248745.1 Peptostreptococcales bacterium
AGTATATACCGCTCGACTTGCATGTGTTAGGCACGCCGCCAGCGTTCATCCTGAGCCAGGATCAAACTCTTAATAAATTTGTATTTAACGGCCGAAACCGATTAAATCTGCTCAGTCAAAACACATTTGCGCTTTGCTAATCTTTTTTTCTTTAATATATATATCAACTATTGTCAAACATATATCGCAGAATTATTGTTGTTTTTAAAGAATTGTACGTTGACTCCTTCAAACGGAAATTCCTCAGCCGAAGCTGTTTGGAATTTTTCAGTTAAATTTGTCTTACCAATTTTGCAATTGATTGTTGTACTTTTAGTCTGTTGATTCCTTACCTTCTCTGCAAGCAGGTCTGGCAGGTTTTCATTTTGGAATCATGTTGATTCCACCGGTTCTATTTAAAGATCCGTTTGACTAAAATTCTACACTATGAAGTTTTCAAGGTTCATCGGACATTCTTCCTCCCTGGAAATCCAGTTTGTTTGCTTGTCCTGTGTTACGTCTTTGTAGTGACGCAACGTTGTTTATTATACCATCTCATTATTAAAGTGTCAACATTATTCTGAGTTTAATTTAAACTCTTTTCTCGCTTTTCCTTCAAGATTTGCACCTTTTCAGTTTTGCATTTTGTCTTCACTGTTTTGCGACAGCTTTATTATAATACCATCCTAGTCCCTTGGTGTCAACCATTATTCCTTAATATATTCAAACTTATAGACCTATTTTATTTCTCATTTAAATCCGGTCCGTAAGCCATATTTTCTCTTCCTTTATATACATATACCTTTCCTAAATTAATACAGATGAAATTCCTTCACAAAGTAAGAAGAACTATACGTCCTTCCATTGGTCCGACTGATTCGCAGGAATTATTATCACTGCCTTTGTATAAACATTTGTACAAGAATTAATAAAATTGTCGTATTATATATTTTCTTACATTTTGTTGACAAAATGTTTGCATCTCATTATAATTGAAGTGTGAAATCATATCGGTTTTGCACTGTGGAATCATATGGGTTTCACACCGTTATTTATTTATTTATTTTATAGGAGGAATACAATATGGGTAAGAAAATTCCTATGTGGCAAGTTCTACTTGTAATGGCCTTTACAATTGGGGCGCTATGCTACTCTATCTTTTTCACTGATTACGGCGAATTACACATTCCACTAATTGCTTCAGCTAGTTTCGCATCTGTTGTTGCCATTGCCAATGGTTACAAATGGGCATTCCTAGAACAAGGTATCATTGCCAGTATCAACAGATCCATGCAGGCTATGCTTATTCTAATGACGGTTGGTCTACTAATCGGATCATGGATTGCTGGCGGTGTTGTTCCTGCAATGATTTATTATGGACTTATGATTTTAAACCCAAGCATTTTCTTAGTTGCAGGCTGTATCATCTGCTGTATTGTTTCTCTTGCAACAGGGTCATCATGGACGACTGCCGGAACTATCGGAATTGCTCTCATTGGCGTTGGTCAGGGATTAGGAATTGATCCTGCTATGACTGCTGGCGCTATCGTATCTGGTGCTTACTTCGGAGATAAGATGTCCCCTTTATCTGATACTACAAATTTGGCTCCAGCAATAGCAGGCTCCAACTTATTTGATCACATCAGACATATGATTTGGACAGTTACTCCTTCTCTTATTATTGCTTTAATTATTTATGCAATATTAGGTCTTGGCCATTCTGCAGGTGGAGCTGATATTGGTGCTGTTGAAATCATACAGAATGGCATGATAGACAATTTCACTATTTCTCCTTTACTATTACTTCCACCAGTAGTTGTTATTTTCATCGTTGCCTTCAGATTACCAGCAATACCTGGCCTGATCGGCGGTGCATTGCTTGGATGTATCTTCGGTTCATTGTTCCAGGGAATTGGCCTGGCTGAATGGCCTTCAATCCTTCATTATGGATTTGAATCAACATCTGGTATTGAAAGTATCGATTCACTTCTTTCAAGAGGTGGTATGGATTCAATGCTTTGGACTATTAACCTTATCATCTGTGCCATGTGCTTCGGTGGTATCATGGATGCTTCCGGCATGCTGGCTACTCTTGCGCAGGCAATGCTTAAGTTCGCAAAGAGTACTGGATCACTTGTTACTGTAACAGTATTTAGCTGTATCTTTATGAACATTATCGCAGCTGACCAGTATTTAGCTATCATCCTTCCAGGAAGAATGTACAAAATGGCTTTCGAAGATAGAAGACTGGCGCCAAGAAATCTTTCAAGATGTCTTGAAGATGCGGGAACGATGACTTCATCATTGGTACCTTGGAATACTTGCGGTGCGACAATGGCAACTTTCCTTGGTGTTCCAACGGCTCAGTACTTCAAATATGCTTACTTAAATCTGTTTAATCCTTTAGTTTCCATATTCTATGGCTTCACTGGCATTTCAATGTTAAAGATGACAGAAGAAGAATATGCTGTAGTTCTTGAAAACAGAGAAGCAGACAGATTGGCTGGCTTAAAGGCTCTGGAAGCTTAGAAATAAACCAATAATAATCGATATCAATTTGTTTGAAACGAGTAAACCAAATTGAATGAAAGCAAAAGTGATGGTGCCGGGGGCAAACCCTGACACCATCACTTTTATTATTATACAACCTTTACTATACAACTTTTTACTCTGCTCAATCTGGCATAAAAATCCTTACGTTCCTTCTTTTATTCAGCAAATCTTCTTCTATTCTTTTATAATCTATTTGCGTTTGATCTTTTACAACGATGGTTTTTTCTAAATTTTCAAGTGATATTGCCCTTAACGCAGTTCCTCTTTTATTTTCCCTGAATCTCAATGCCATAGGGTGCTCTGTGATCATAAGGGGAACAGCCCCCTCATACAGCCAATTCTCGTTTTCTATTCCATCGTAGGATTCAAGTGATGGAACCCATGCTTCTAAACCCAGCTCCTTTGCCCAACTTTCCGCTTCACAGTTATTTATATTAAGGCCAAAATCTCCGAATACTTTGACACTTGCCTGTTGAAACTCATCAATCCAACCTAAATTGCCGATATAGATTCCCGATTCTTTGCTAATCACAATAATTTCCTTAAAATGATCATGAATAAATAAATCCAATTTCCCTTTGCTAATATTGGTAATATAAGGTATAACGATAATATTTTCAGGCAATCCTTCTATTTTTTCTTTTGAAAAGTAAAATTCATCAATTGGCAACAGTATTTTAACTATTTTAAAATCAAAATGATATTCTTTAACTTTTTCCAAAACATTTTCAACGGTTTTTCTGTTTAAGTTTTTCGCAGAATAAAAGTAAAGCTCAAGTATGTTTTTCTGTTCTGATCTTTCATCAACACAATTTCCATTCCTATTTTCTTTCTCTTTCCCTTTGAATGTATATTCAAAGGTCAGGTCAGTACTATCTCTACCTTTTGACTTTGCTTCCGTTAATTTCTCTATGGCTTCTCTTCGTAATTTATTAATGGAGGATAAGGGTAAAGAAATGCCTTCGTCTATATCAATTATCATATTTGTAACCTGAAAAGGCGTGTCTCCCAGTTTGTTCAATTGCGTTTGAGCATTTTCTGATGTAAGAGAACGGTTTATTGCCTTTTCAACCTGAACATCGCCAATTGCCCTGATTTTATAGTTAATCTCGTTCAACTGGTTTTTTTCATATAATTCCAATACAGGTTCACTCCCAAGATGGGCCATGAATTTCATTTCCACGCTTATTTTTTTCAAGGATTTCAAGGAGGCCCAGCTATCTTCCTTATATGTATTTCTCGCCTGTTCCATTAATGCTCTATCCGTAATTTTATAGACAAGATCCCCTTGTCTAATATCACCTTTTAGGTCGCCGATCCGCAATTCACCGGAAGCGATTTCTTCAATATAGGTAATAACATTACCTGATAATTCCTGATTGTGTATTTCAATGCCATCCCCCATATGAAGGGTTCTTCCTTCTTCCAGTTTGATGTCAATGTACCCTTTCCCGATATTCCCTTTTGTGACTTTGCCAATAAAAAAACCTTGGTGCTTGGGTAAGTTGCCGGAAAGCAATTTGTCTCCCGGGGGCTTAAATAAATAAGCATTGGTAAAATCCCCTCTGCTGAAAATTTGTGTCAATGCATCACGATCACTGGTAGAAATTTGATAGGTCCCTTCTTTTGCGTAAAGATCCAGGTATTTTCTGTATATTCCCGTAACAATTGCCACATATTCTGGAGATTTCATTCTTCCTTCGATTTTTAATGCTGAAACACCTGCTTCCGAAAGTTCTCCCAGATAATCAACAGTGGAAAGATCTTTTGGGCTTAACGGATACGTTCTGCCGTTTTCGGTTTCATAGGGTAGCCTACAGGGTTGGGCGCAAAGGCCTCTGTTCCCGCTTCTGCCGCCCATGTTCCTGCTCAGCTGGCATTGACCCGAATAGCAAATGCAAAGGGCTCCATGGACAAATACTTCAATTTCAAGAGCGTTCCCATTGCAAATGGTATTTATCTCTTCTAGGCTTGTTTCCCTGGCCAACACAACCCGTTCAAATCCGATTTCTTTGGCCTTTTTAACGCCTGACAGATTATAAATACTTCCTTGCGTTGACAAATGGATTTTCATATCAGGTATATATTTTCGAATCAGTCTCACAAGTCCCATATCCTGAAGGATTAGTGCGTCAGCCCCCAAAAGGTAAAGCTGTTTGGCATAGTTCAAGGCATTTTCCAGTTCATCATTATATATTAATGTGTTCATGGTCACATAAACCTTTACGTTTCTGATATGCGCATACGATATTGCCTTTGCCATGTTCTCCAAGTCAAAGTTTTCACTTTTTATTCTTGCATTAAAAAATTCTCCACCAAGGTAAACCGCATCGGCACCATTTTCTACCGCGGCCATCAATTGGTTGATTCCCCCAACCGGGGATAATAGTTCTGGAATATTTTTCATTTTCCCTCATTTCTTTGGTTGCTTATTATAGCTACCTTTAATATAATACTATTTATAGGAAGAAGGTGCAACATGTCACAAATCAAAGACGTCTTAAACGACAAAAAATATATGAAATACAGCATATTTATAGCATTTACTGCAGCGCTACTCTATGTTTTATATTTTATCATCAGCAATTTCGCTATTATTTTCGCCGCGACAGGATCTCTGCTCGGCGCCATTTTTTCTTCACTAGTTCCTTTATTTATAGGGTTGATTTTAGCTTATCTACTGAATCCTCTCGTTACTATTATTGACAAAAAATTTATAGCAAAATTACTTTCAAAAATACCAGTAAAAACAGCACTCTCGGACAGCCAGGGGATGCAGAATAAGAGAACATCTTTAACAAGATTTGTAAGTATTCTTATTACCTACGTGGTTATAATAATCGGCATATGTTTTGTATTGTATGCTTTTTCCGTTTTAATTTTGGGTCAATTTGTTTTTTCTGGCATTGGAAATATGGTTGAAAGTATAACAAATTACTTGGCAACTTATGAGACTGCTATCATCTCTTGGGCAAACAATCTTCAGATTACTGGTCTTTCAGATACTTTAAGAGGCTTTGCCGACGCCATCGTCAATTGGCTATCTGGGAATTTCAGCACCCGTTCCATCCTTTCCGTCATTGGCTCCATCGGTGGCAGCATCGTGAACATATTCCTCGGTATCATTATCAGTATCTACCTACTTAAAGATAATACCTTATTTATGAATATTTGGAAAAAGTTTTTAAGCTTAACTTTATCCGAAGGGGCAGAAAACCGGCTTCAGGAAACCTTAAATGACATCAATGGCGTTGTTTCCATGTTTATCAGAGGTGCTCTGCTTGATGCACTAATTGTTGCAATTCTCTCAGCTACAGGTTTATCTATACTTGGCCTTCAATTTGCTGTTTTTATCGGATGCTTTGCCGGCATCGCCAACTTAATACCTTACTTTGGCCCTATCCTAGGCATGATTCCTGCATTTATAGTAGGTGTTTTCACTGGTGATCTGACACAGGGATTCTTTGCCGTATTGATTCTGTTAGCTATCCAACAAATTGATGGGAATTTTATATACCCCAAAATTGTCGGTTCCACAACAGGTTTACACCCCTTGTTTGTCCTTTTGGCAGTTGTAATAGCTGGATCTTTCGCCGGTATCCTCGGAATGATTCTGGCCGTTCCAATCGCAGGAATCATCCAGGTTTTTGTACTAAAATGGGTGCGTCATAAGGAAAGCCCATTATAAGCATCCGACATTGGGCTTCAAGCCCATTATAAGCATCCGACATTGGGCTTGGTTTTCACATAACCCTTGCAATCAGCCATTTTTTCTCAAATGGGAACAGTGAACCTGTGGATAACTATCTTTATTATAAAAATGGACATACGAAAAGTGTTTTTTATTCACTTCAATCGCATGTCCAT
>JBBRXC010000098.1:0-6309 GCA_038248745.1 Peptostreptococcales bacterium
AAATGCTGTCTCTCAGGCAAAAGAGTTTGGGGAAATTACCAAATTAACTGGGCTTATATTAACAAAGCTAGATGGTACCGCAAAAGGTGGTATTGTGATAACTATTGCAGATGAATTTGACCTAGCTGTTAAATTTATAGGCATCGGAGAGGGTATGAATGACTTGAAGGTATTTGACCCAGAGGAATTCGTAGGAGGAATTTTTAATGAGTAAACCAATTGTTGCCGTTGTAGGCAGACCTAATGTGGGTAAATCCACATTTTTCAATAAAATAGTCGGGCGAAGAGTATCTATCGTTGAAGACACGCCAGGAGTGACAAGAGACAGAATATATGCTGAAGCAGAGTGGAGAGGCATTCATTTTGCCCTGATTGACACAGGTGGTATCGATGCAAATACAAAGGATGTCATCCTTTCACAAATGAGGGAACAGGCAGAAATCGCCATGGATATGGCAGATGTTATTCTATTTATTGTTGACGGCAAGGATGGGTTGACAGCTTCAGATAGAGAAGTGGCAAACATGTTGATGAGAACAGGAAAAAAAGTCGTTCTTTTGGTTAATAAAATAGATAATCCGGGACTTCCAGAAGATTTTTATGATTTCTATGAACTTGGTCTTGGGGAACCTATCCCTGTTTCTGCAGTAAACATGCTAAATCTTGGAGATGTCCTTGATATCGTAGTAGATAACTTTCCAAAGGTGGAGGAAGAAGAAGAGGATGAATCAGTCAAGATTGCCGTAGTTGGTAAGCCAAATGTAGGTAAATCTTCATTGATCAATGCGCTGTTAGGAGAAAATAGAGTCATTGTTTCAGAAATAGCTGGAACCACTAGAGATTCAATAGATACACCTTTTGTAAAAGGCGATGATAAATATGTCTTGATCGATACGGCTGGGATCAGAAGAAAAAGCAAAGTAAGTGAACATATTGAAAGATATAGTGTCATAAGAGCCATTGCCGCAATAGAACGTTGTGATGTTTGTTTACTTATGATTGATGCTACTGAAGGGGTTACAGACCAAGATAAAAAAATTGCCGGCATTGCCCATGAAGCGGGTAAGGGAATGATTATCGTTGTAAATAAATGGGATCTTGTTGAAAAAGAAACCAATACAATGAAAGAATTTCAAAAGGATATGGCACAGGAACTACAATTCATGTCCTATGCACCATCCGTATTTATTTCGGCAGTGACAAAACAAAGACTGACAAATGTGATAGATATGGCCAAGGTTGTAGCTGAAAAGCGAGCAATGAGAATACCTACAGGTCAATTAAACAGTTTGATTATTGATGCTGTCATGATGAATCCAACACCTTCCGACAAAGGAAAGCATTTAAAAATCTACTATGCGACTCAGGTGGGTGTGAAACCCCCATTATTCTCCTTCCAAGTAAACAAAAGAGATTTAATGCATTTTTCTTATGCCAGATACTTAGAAAATAAAATAAGAGCAGCCTTTGGATTTGAAGGGACCTCCATAAAATTTGTATTTAGGGAAAAAGGAGAGAAAGACAATGATTAATATCCCTGTCATTATTACTTTAATAGTTGCCTATTTGTTGGGGAATATTTCTCCTGCAATCATTTTAGGGAAGAAATATGGCATTGATATTAAAAGTCAGGGCAGCGGAAATGCAGGGACAACAAATGCACTAAGAGTTCTTGGAAAAAAAGCAGGAATTATTACGCTTGTGGTTGATATTTTAAAAGGTGTAGTTGCTGTTTTGGTAGGAAGATCTATGGGTGGTGAAACAATTGCCATGGCTTGTGGCCTTCTGGTCTTTTGTGGGCATGTCTGGCCCGTATTCTTCAAGTTTAAGGGAGGCAAGGGGGTTGCCACGGCATTTGGTGTTATCACAACGATAAACCCTGTACTGGGGGCTGTGGTAGGTGGAATCATGGTAGTCATTGTACTGATTTCAAAACGTGTTTCAGCAGGATCCGTCATTTGCGCGCTTGTATTTCCTTTTATAGCGAATTTTTATAATCCCGATTATCTATGGTGGGCATTAATTATGGGGGTTACAATTCTTTATAAACATAAAGCAAATATTGATAGATTATTAAAGGGTGAAGAGCCTAAAATGAATTTTAAAAACAGAAGGGATTAATGGGTAATAAAATGAAAAATATAGGAATTATTGGCGCAGGAAGTTGGGGAACAGCTCTAGCAGTAACTTTAACAAATAACGGGCATGCCGTTAAAATCTGGGATATTAATGAAAAACATTTGAAGTCACTTGAAGAAAAAAGAGAAAATGTGCCATTTCTGCCAGGGGTGAAATTCAATGATAATATTAAGGTGATTTACAGTATTGAAGAAACGTTAAAGGATGTAGATGTTGCATTGTTTTCAGCACCTGCGCAGCATTTTAGAGAAGCGCTTAAAAGTGCATTGCCATTATTGAATGATAAAATGGTGATAGTTAATGTTGCCAAAGGAATTGAACAGAAGACCCTGATGACCATGTCCCAAATTGCAATGGAATTGGCTCCTCAATTAAAATATGTTGTTCTTTCTGGCCCTTCTCATGCGGAAGAAGTAGGGATGGCACTGCCAACAACCGTATGTGTTTCTTCAAAAGACATGAAAATCGCAGAATATATACAGGATATATTTATGACAGACAGATTCAGAATCTATACAAACAGTGATGTTCTTGGCGTAGAGCTTGGTGGGGCACTTAAAAATATTATTGCATTAGGTGCTGGGATTTCGGATGGAATGGGTTTTGGAGATAATGCGAAAGCTGCAATGATGACCAGAGGAATAGCAGAAATATCAAGATTGGGTGTCAAACTTGGCGCAGAAGCAGTTACTTTTTCAGGTCTTTCAGGAATAGGGGACTTAATCGTTACCTGTACAAGCATGCACAGCAGAAACAGGCGCTGTGGCATTATGATTGGGGAAGGAATGAAACCATCTGAAGCAACTGCTAAGATTGGCATGGTGGTAGAAGGGATGTATACAACAGAGGCAGCTTATCAACTTGCCAAAAAAGTCAATGTTGAGATGCCTATTACGGAATGTATTTGTGCAGTAATCAATGAAGAAATAACCGCCAAAGATGCAGTAGTCGCATTAATGGGGAGAGATAAAAAAAGTGAATCCAATTAAGTTGAAAAGGTGAATAAATAATGATTTCAGGAAAAAGTTTTAACATTCAAACCTTTGGTTGTGCCATGAATGAGCATGATTCAGAAACCATCGCCGGCATGCTGTCAGCACTTGGATATACAGAAAACATTGAAAAAGACCAGGCGGATGTGGCAATTATAAATACTTGTAGTGTGAGGGAAAATGCTGACTTGAGATTTTATGGCATTCTTGGAGAACTGAAGAGAATTAAAGAAAATAACAGTCATTTTACAGTTTGTATTTGTGGCTGCATGATGCAGCAGCAACATATCATAGATACAGTGAAGAAAAAATACCCCTGGGTTGATATTATTTTTGGTACGCACAATTTACATGAATTTCCAAAATTATTAACATCAGTTCTTCAGGAAAAGCAGAAAATTGTTGATGTATGGGAAGAAGCTGGTGAAATAATAGAAGGACTCCCGGCCAAGAGAGAGTCGGATTTTAAGGCCTTTGTCAATATCATCTATGGATGCAACAATTTCTGCACCTACTGTATCGTCCCTTATACAAGAGGGAGAGAACGAAGCAGAATGTCAGTGGACATTATAAAAGAAGTAAAGGAATTGGTCTCAGATGGCGTGAAGGAAATCACCTTGTTGGGGCAAAATGTTAATTCATACAATGGAGATGTTGATTTCCCCGGTTTGATTCAACAATTAAACCAGATTGAAGGGCTTGAGAGAATAAGATTTATGACCTCACATCCCAAAGATCTATCTGATAGATTGATACAGACATTTGCAGAATGTGAAAAATTATGCAATTATATTCATTTGCCGGTACAGTCTGGCAGCACGAATGTATTAAATAGAATGAACAGAAAATATACAAAGGAAAACTACCTGGAAGTAATTGACAGATTAAGAAAAGCAAATCCGACAATTTCTATCACAACGGACATTATTGTTGGCTTCCCTGGCGAGACCGATGAGGATTTTGAAGATACGTTGGATTTAGTGAAAAAAGTAGCGTTCGATTCGGCGTTTACTTTTCTTTATTCCATCAGGAAAGGGACCCCTGCAGAAATGTATGAGGACCAAATCCCTGAAGAGGTGAAGCATGAACGATTCAACAGACTTGTCGCTTTGCTGAATAGCATATCCTTAAAAAAGAATAAGGAAATGGAAGGGTCTATCGTCAAAGTTTTGGTTGAAGGAACAAGCAAAAATAATGAGAAGTCTTTAACGGGAAGAACAGAAGGATTTAAAACGATTAATTTTATGGGAAATAAAGAATTAATAGGCAATATTGTTGATGTTGAAGTCATAAAAGGAAAACCGTTTCATTTAGATGGAAAATATGTTGAAAAATCTAGGTGAAAAATAATATTTCAAAGTTGAAAAATCTAGGTGAAAAAAACATTAGAAATTAAAATAAAAAAATGTTGACATAATAATAACTCAAGTGCTAATATGGTAACAATTAGAAATTAAACCGTAGAAGAGGGAGTAAAACTGTACAACGATCTCAAAGCGAGTCCGGAGTGGTGGAAGCCGGATAGATGCAGTCACAGATAAATGGGCCTCTGAGGGCAAGGTGAAAAGCAATTGCTGAGTAGTTGAGACGTGAGCCAGCGTAAATGGCTAGGGGTGTGATGGCACTCTGCAGAGAGAATGGACTTCAACGTCTATTAAACAAGGTGGTACCGCAGGTTAGCACTTGTCCTTGTATAGGGATAGGTGTTTTTTTGTTATCATTTTGGCAGAGAGACCCTTTTCAACATCATTTAGGAGTAAGAGAAGGAGAAAAAATGGAAAAGAAACTGTATGAAGAGATGGATTTTACCAATTATTTCAAGGAATACCCGGATGAAAATGGCTACTTTGGGCAATATGGCGGCGCATTTTTACCCCCTCAATTGGAACCTGCATTTAAAGAAGTAAATTATGCTTATAAAACAATTTGCCATTCTGCACAATTTATCAGTGAGTTAAGAAGAATTAGAAAAGAATTTCAAGGAAGACCTACGCCAGTTTATCATTGTGAGAGACTATCAAAAAGTCTTGGTACAACGCAGATCTACTTAAAAAGAGAAGACTTGAATCATACAGGAGCGCATAAGCTGAATCACTGTATGGGAGAAGGTTTGCTAGCAAAACACATGGGCAAGAAAAAACTGATTGCAGAAACAGGTGCTGGCCAACATGGCGTTGCGTTGGCAACAGCCGCAGCATTCTTTGGATTGGAATGTGAAATACATATGGGAGAAGTAGACATCGTCAAACAGGCGCCAAATGTAGCAAGAATGAGACTTTTGGGGGCAAAGGTAGTTCCGGTTTCTCATGGATTAAAAACACTTAAAGAAGCTGTAGATTCGGCTTTTGAAGCATATCTGAAAGATTATAATAATTCAATCTATTGCATTGGTTCTGTTGTGGGACCTCATCCATTTCCAATGATGGTCAGAGACTTTCAAATGGTTGTAGGAACAGAAGCGAGGGAACAGTTTTTAGATATGACTGGATATTTACCAGATGCAGTTATTGCTAGTGTTGGAGGTGGAAGTAATGCAATGGGTTTATTTTCTGGATTTTTAGCAGACCCTGTCAAAATATATGGTGTTGAGCCAATGGGTATTGGGAAAAATCTAGGAGAAAACGCAGCATCCCTTTCATTTGGTACAAAAGGAATCATGCATGGCTTTGAGAGCATTATGCTCAAGGATGAAAATGGGGAACCTGCACCGGTCTATTCTGTTGCTAGCGGACTAGATTATCCTTCTGTTGGTCCTGAACATGCATTTCTAAGAGACATTGGCAGAGTAGAGTATGACTCGGTTACCGATGACGAAGCAGTGGATGCGTTTTTTACTCTTTCAAGAATGGAAGGAATCATACCAGCAATCGAAAGTGCTCATGCTGTTGCCTATGCAATGAAGCTTGCTAAAGAAAAAAATCCGGGATTTGTCCTTGTGAACCTTAGTGGCAGAGGAGATAAAGACATGGACTTTATTCTTGAGAAATATGGAGATAGAATAAGATAATGGAAAATGCAACGGTCGTTTGGGGTTCATTAGTTTCAAATTTTTTATCATTGTTATTTGTAGTAGAGTTTATTATTGCATTAACAATTATTTTCCTTGAACGAAAAAATCCGTCTGCAACCTTGGCTTGGATTATGATAATATTCCTATTACCTGTAATAGGAATATTGT
>JBBRXC010000099.1:0-6275 GCA_038248745.1 Peptostreptococcales bacterium
ATTAAAGCAGCAGAGAAAGCTGGATTAACACCAATTAAGATAAATGTGGTTGCCATGAAGGGGTTTAATGACGATGAGATTATGGATCTTGTTCAGTTGACATTTCAACATGATTACGAGATCAGATTTATTGAATTAATGCCACTAGGAACAGCTCTTGATGATTGTGAATACGGATATCTTTCCAGCGAAGAGATCAAAGCCAAACTAGAAGGAATGAAACCGCTTGAAGAGGGCAACGGCGTTGCGGAATTATTTAGATATCCTCATGCAATTGGTAAAGTGGGATTTATTACGCCAATCAGTTCATGCTTTTGTGAGGAATGTAATAAGCTAAGACTGACTTCGGATGGGAAAATAAAAACATGCCTTCATTCGGAACAAGAGATAGACCTTCGTGAAGCGCTTGATCAAAATACAGATGAAGCTTTGGTTGAAATCATAAAAAAAGCAATTAATAGCAAAGAGGAAAGACATCACCTTGGAGAGGGGAATATGCCAATTGCCCGTGACATGAATAGAATTGGTGGATAAGAGTAAAGGGAGAAACGAATGGAAATACTTACCCATATAGATGAAAACGGTAGGCCTAAAATGGTTGATGTGGGAGAGAAGGAAGACACCAAAAGAGTGGCTGTTGCCAAAGCCACCATTTATATGCAGAAAGCGACTATGGACCGAATCGTTTCTGGTGCCATTAAAAAAGGAGACGTTTTATCGGTTGCACAGACGGCAGGCATTATGGCTGCAAAAAATACAGCATATAATATTCCCATGTGCCACAACATATTTATTACAGGTGTGGAAATGAATTTTATCATAGATGAAGAGAAATCAGCGATTTATATAGAAGCCATTGCGAGTACAATTGGGAAAACGGGCATTGAAATGGAGTCATTGAGCGCGGTTACAACGGCAGCACTGACGATTTATGATATGTGTAAGGCCATTGATAGAGGTATGAGAATTACGGATATAAGACTTACGGCCAAGTCGGGCGGTAAATCAGGGGATTACAGGGAGGATTTAGATGGCAAAGGTACTAGCGATTAATGTCAGTGAAACGACAGGAGTAATAAAAAAACCGGTTGGAAAAGCGGTTTTTATAGAAGGCAAGGGAATAGAAGGAGATGGTCATTATGGCCTTAGTGATATGAAGCAGGTAAGCCTTTTGGCAAATGAGAGTGTTGACAAGATGAGGGCCATGGGGCTGGAACTTTCAGCCGGTGCTTTTGCAGAGAACATTACAACAGAAGGAATTGAACTTAAAACATTGCCGATTGGGACCAGACTTCAAATCGGGGAGACCCTTCATGAAGTTTCACAAATCGGTAAAACCTGCCATACGGGATGTGCAATCAAGCAGCAGACGGGTACTTGCGTCATGCCGACAGAAGGCATTTTTACGAAAATCATTTCAGGGGGAACAATAAAACCGGGTGACGAGATCACTGCGCTTTAATGTAACAATTGAATTCCAACTAAATACAATATACATGGCAATTCATAATTGGCATTTTATTCGAATTAAGGTATAATAATCAAGATAAAGTGGTTGGAATTCTAACACTGAATAAAGTAGTAAATAAAAGTGAAATAGTAAATAAAAGTGAAATAGTAAATGATGGAGGGGTATATGGCTAAGGTAAAGATTACGGAAACCGTTCTAAGAGATGGACATCAGTCTTTGATAGCAACTAGAATGACAACTGCCGAAATGGTGCCAATTTTAGAGACAATGGATAATGTGGGATATAATGCACTGGAAATGTGGGGCGGGGCTAGCTATGATGCCTGCTTAAGATTTTTAGATGAAGATCCATGGGAAAGATTAAGAACTATTCGAAAGAATATCAAAAAAACAAAATTGCAAATGCTTTTAAGAGGCCAGAATCTGGTTGGATATAAGCATTACGCTGACGATGTGGTTTATGAATTTGTGGATAAGGCAATCAGCAATGGCATCGATATCATCAGAATTTTTGATGCCTTAAATGATACTAGGAATCTTGAGGCTGCCATAAAAGCCACAAAGAAGTTTGGCGGACACGCGCAAGGGGCTATTTCCTATACAATCAGCCCTGTCCATACGAATGAAGTATTCATTCAACTGGCAAAAGAAATTGAACAAATGGGCGCGGACTCTATCTGTATAAAAGATATGGCCGGTCTTCTGAATCCATACAATACCTATGAACTTGTGAAAGCAATTAAAAAGGAAATAAAAGTGCCTTTAGAAATACATACCCATGCGACAAGTGGGTTCGGCAGTATGTCCTATTTGAAAGCGATTGAAGCTGGGGCGGATATTATTGATACAGCTATTTCGCCATTTGCAGAAGGGACTTCACAACCACCAACGGAGCCATTCGTTGCGGCGCTTAAAGGCACGCAATATGATACGGGTATTAATCTTGAACTTTTAGATAAAGTGACAGAATATTTTATCCCAATTAGACAAAAGTACCTTGATAATGGGCTGATGGATCCAAAATTAATGGGTGTTGATATTAACACTTTATTGTATCAGGTGCCAGGAGGAATGCTTTCAAATTTGGTTTCACAACTGAAACAGGCAAATGCCATGGACAAGTTTGAAGACGTGCTGAAGGAAATCCCTAGGGTGAGAGAAGACCTAGGATATCCGCCTTTAGTAACCCCTACAAGTCAAATTGTAGGTACGCAGGCAGTTCTTAATATTGTAATGGGTGAAAGATACAAAATGATTCCCAACGAAGTGAAGATGGTTGTGAAGGGTATGTATGGGAAGACCACTATTCCAATCAAGAAGGAAATAGTGAAGAAAATAATTGGCGATGAAGAACAAATAACCTGTAGACCTGCTGATTTAATTCCTCCGGAAATGGATAAAATTAGAAAAGAGGCTGCAAAATATATGGAACAGGAAGAGGATGCTCTTTCCATGGCCATGCTCCCAAAACCTGCAGTGGATTTCTTTAAAAGCCGTGAACAGAAAAAATATGGGATTGATTTAAACTTGTTGAATGAAGAAGATTGTGTTTATCCGGTATAAAGTGATTTTAAGTTAAGCATGAATGTGAGAAAATGTAATAAAAAAGGCGATGTTGGTTTGGAACCCACCATCGCTTTTTATTTGGGTGAAATTATTATACCACAAATTACCAATTATATGATAGAATAAAAAATAAATAAAGGAGGTGGATTCATGTTCCGAGAAATCAGAGAGAATATGAAGCAGCTAGAAGCGAGAAAGCCTTTTGACAGAGATATCATAGATGAAATAGAAGCATTAAACGCTGTTGACTGGGCATATTCCTGCTTAAATTTAAATGGAAGTCAGGTTACAAAGGAAACAGTTTCAAGGATTGTTCGCGGGCAATTCGTCATTGAAGCAACTGTAGATGAACATTCGTTAATTGAACGGCATGAAGACACATTAAAGGAAACGATTAACCTCCTCGAAATGGATAATGATTTAACTGAAAATGTTCTTAGGAGACTTTGTGGTAAATTTATGCCTGAAGGAGCATTTCAATACAGAAGAGGGAACCCTTTGATTATGACTTTTGGGTTTAACCCAGTGCATTCAAAAGATATACAAGAAGAAGTCAGAGAATTGTTTAAGTGGCTCTACAGCGATGATGTTAGCCCTGAAATAAACCGGAACGAAATTTTAAAAGCTACTTATCTCCATAATAGGTTTATTGAAATTTATCCCTTCGAAGAATTTACAGAAGAAATGGCAAGTATTGTCATGTATTATTATTTAATGCAAAGGGGATATCCGCCATTCACCATCAGATTTAGCCAGCAAGAATATTATTATTCCGTTTCCGCGTATTTGAAAAAAAATGACATCACTTCATTTTACAATTGTCTAGAAAGAAGCATCTACAACAAAATTGACGTGCTTCTACAGATGACAAGCCCATTATAAGCATCCGAGATTGGGCTTGAAGCCCAATCTAGGCAGCCCATAATGGGCTTCAAGCCTGTATAAACAAGCTCTATATGCCTCGATCGATTGAAATTGCAACATAATAAACCTGTGGAGAGTTATCCACAGGTGTTTTTTAGTTGTATAAGAAAGAGCATACGAAAATTCGCAGTCTCTTTTTTATCATTGGAATTGCAAGGATTTAATGAGTTGTCCACAGGTTGTCTGTGGATAACAAAATTTAAGAATGACTGATTGCAAGGGCTCTCAAAAAACCAAGCCCAATGTCGGATGCTTATAATGGGCTTGATTTTAATTGTTGGGCGACACTTTCAAAAGAGGTGGAGCCTTTGGATTTTTTTGCCTTTATGCAGGCACGAATATCAATTTTTTCGTAGATGTCTTCCTCGAATAGGGGTGAAAATCCTTGGAATTCGTCTAAAGTAAGATCTTCGATGGCTTTTCCGGCGTTTACACAATAGAGAACGATTTTGCCAATGATTTCATGGCAGTCTCTGAAAGGGAGTCCTTTGGAAACCAAATAGTCTGCGGCATCTGTTGCGTTCATAAATCCTGTCTTCGCAGCTTTTTCCATAATATCTGTATTTACTTTTATGGTGGAAATCATTTCTATGAAAATATTAATTGAATTTTTTAGGGTATCACCTGCATCAAAAACGGGGAGTTTATCCTCTTGCATATCTTTATTATAGGCCAGTGGAAGGCCCTTCATGATGGTTAATAAAGTGAATAAGTCTCCATAAACCCGACCTGTTTTTCCACGAATCAATTCGGCCATATCTGGGTTTTTCTTTTGCGGCATAATGCTGCTGCCAGTACTGAAGGCGTCATCCATCTCAATAAAATTAAATTCAGTAGAGCTCCAAAGAATCAGTTCTTCGCAAAATCTGGAAAGATGCATCATCGTGATAGAGCAACAACTTAGAAATTCTATCGCAAAATCACGATCGCTTACTGCGTCCATTCCGTTGGGGCAAATATTTGCAAAATCAAGTTCTTTTGCTAAGAAATCTCTATCAGTATTATAAGTAGTTCCTGCCAGTGCTCCGGCGCCTAGAGGCATGTAATCAGTACGCTTAAAGCAGTCTTCAAAACGCTCTTTGTCCCTTTTAAACATTTGGTAATACGCCAAAAGATGATATGCGAAGGTTACAGGTTGTGCCCTTTGAAGATGGGTGTAGCCTGGCATTACCGTATCCTGATGTTTAGTGGCGATACCGTGCAATGTATTTTTGAGGGAATCAAGCAACCCTTCAATCTGTAAAATTTCTTCTTTTAAATACAGTCGGATATCAACGGCAACCTGATCATTACGGCTTCTAGCGGTATGAAGTTTTTTGCCTGTAGAACCAATTCGCTCTGTCAAAATGCTTTCAATATTCATATGAATATCTTCTTGCGCAGTAGAAAATTTTATTTTGCCAGCGTCAATATCCTGTAAAATATCAAGAAGAGCACTCTCTATTTGGAGAGCCTCTTCTTTTGTTAATATATTCTGTTTGGCAAGCATTTTGCTGTGAGCGATGCTGCCAGCTATGTCCTGGCTGTATAGCCTTTGGTCGAATTCAATGGAAGCGTTAAATTCCTCAGCCGACGAATTCGCCGCCTTTGAGAACCTTCCTTTCCAAAGTTTGTTGCTCATCTGATCCTCCTTTTTTCTGTCTCTGCAGTTTCTGGATAGCACGAATTTTCAGCGGCAAAGAGAACAAGTTGATAAAGCCTTCTGCATCACTCTGGTCATAGATCTCATCCTTGCTGAACGTTGCATATTCCTCACTGTATAGGGAATAGTCTGATTTGCTTGCGACTGGGATACAATTCCCTTTATAAAGTTTAACCTTTATCACGCCAGTTACTTCTTTCTGCGTAATATCTACGAATGCGGAAAGAGCTTCTCTCAAAGGAGTGAACCATAATCCATCATATACCATCTGAGCAAACTTAAGTGAAATTGTATTTTTGTAATTCAGGGTATCTCTGTCTAATACTAATTTTTCCAAAGCCGAATGGGCTTTGTAAAGAATTGTACCACCTGGCGTCTCGTAAACGCCACGAGATTTCATCCCAACTAGTCTATTTTCAACAATATCAATGGTGCCAACACCATTGGCGCTTCCCAAATCGTTTAATGTTGTTAAAAGTTCAACTGGCCCCATTTTCTTATGATTCACAGAGACAGGAATTCCCTTATGAAACCCTATTTCAACAAATGTGGGCATGTCTGGTGCTTTTTCGATAGGAACACTTAATACAAGGATATCCTCCTGGTGCTCATTCCATGGGTTTTCAAGATTTCCGCCTTCATGACTGATGTGCCATATGTTTTCATCTCTAC
>JBBRXC010000100.1:0-6217 GCA_038248745.1 Peptostreptococcales bacterium
CCTCTTAATACCAGCTTGAGAATGACGACGAATCGAATTACTTTGAAAGAACCTGACGTAGAGGCCGCACAACCGCCGATAAACATTAAGGTAAAAAGTATGAATTGAGTAAAAGGTGGCCATAAAGTGTAATCTGCAAGGAAATAACCTGAAGTTGTTGAGAAGGATACGATTTGGAAAATACCGACTCTCATAGCTTCGTTCAACGTTGAATAAGTGCCTGATGTAAATAGGGTTGCACTAACAAGTACGAAAGAAGCGAAAATAATTAATAAAAAAGCCCTAAGCTCTGTGTCTCTTACAACATTTTTCCATTTCCCATTAAAAACAAAGAAGAAAAGCATGAAATTTATGGAAGCAAGAAATGTGAAAACGGTAATGACGCTTTCAATATAAAAACTGTCATAAGAAGAAATGCTAGGAATACTTGTTGATATGCCACTAGTGCTGACACTCCCCAAGGTATTAATTACGGCTTCAAAAGCGCCCATTTTACCAAACAAGAGCAGTATGAATTCCAGTAATGTTAAGCCGATGTATATCAGATATAATGTTTTGGATGAACCGGAAATTTGGGTTTTCACTTTGTTAAGGTTTGGGCTGCCAGCTTCAGGACTTCCCAGTTTCAGACTATTGATTCCTAATGCGGGTAGGATAGAAATCGCGAAAATTAGAATACTTAAACCACCGATCCAATGGGTAACTGCTTTCCATAGGACAATGCTTAAGGGTAAATCGATATTGCTGATGACTGAACAGTTGGTTGTTGTAAAGGCTGCAGTTGATTCGAAAATTGCATCTCCAAAAGAGGCGACTGCCCCTGATAAGTAGTATGGAAATGCGCCCAACAGGGAAGCGGCTATCCAACAAAAGGTGACTGCAAAGTAACCATCCCGAACTTTAAAACTTTTTGATGAATTTTTTGTTAAAAACAGAATTAATAAGCCTATTATTATTAAGGGGATGCATGAAATACCAAAGGCGAAACTAATTGAGGGGTCATCATAAAGAAGACTCACAATTAGAGATGGAAACATTGAAATCCCCAAAACCAATGAAATCAAGCCTGTCATTTTAATAATTATTGAATAGTTTAGTGCCATATTTTCACCACCTGTTATATATTATCTGTTAGGGTTCCAGAATCTTGGCGTTAAAAGCAGAAACATTGTAAATAATTCCAGCCTGCCAGCCAACATTAAAAAGGATAAAACCAACTTTGACCCATTAGAAAAAATACTATAGTTCATCACTGGACCAACCAAATCAAAGCCTGGGCCGATATTTCCAAGACAAGCTGCGACTGCGCTGAAGCTCGTCAGAAGGCTGAAACCATTTAACGAAATTAAAATGGTACCAGCGAAAATGGTTAACATATATAAGAATACAAAACTTGCAATCGCTGAAACTGTATCAATAGGTAAAGGTTTATTATTCATTTTCAGTGATACATAGGCATTCGGATGGAGCTTCAAAGAAATACCTCGTTTAATAAGCTTTAAAATTACTACAATACGTACAACTTTTATCCCCCCACCAGTTGAACAGGAACATCCGCCAATAAACATTAAAATAAACAAAAGCATTCTACCGAAGGTTGGCCATAAATCATAATTTGTTGTTGCATACCCTGTTGTGGAAATTATTGTTGCAGTCTGAAATAAGGAATATCTAAAAGAAGTTCCTATGTTGCTGATACTGCCTGTAGCGTACAGGGAAATACCTATTAAAAGCGTTGATATGCCAATAAATGAAAGGTAAAATCTGAATTCAACATCTTTAAAAAAGCCTTTGAGATTTTGTCTAAATATAATGAAATAAAGGTTGAAATTAACCCCTGACATAATCATAAAAATCGAAATAACCACATCTACATAAGCGCTATCAAAATGTGCGATGCTATCATTATAGGAAGAAAATCCTCCTGTACCAACCGTTCCAAAAGTATGAACAAGGGAATCAAAAAGTGACAGGCCGCCAAACATCAGTAGAATTGTTTCTGCAACAGTAAAACAAATATAAAGCAGGTAAAGCATTTTAGCTGTATCAGATAATTTTGGGGTAAGTTTATCTAAAGTTGGTCCTGGCGCCTCTGCTTTTGCAATGGCTTGACCACTTATTCCAAGACTTGGCAGAAGTGCAATTGCAAATATCAGGATTCCCATACCACCGAGCCAGTGAGTGAAGGATCTCCAGAAAAGAAGGCCTTTTGACATGGCTTCAACATCTGTCAGAATAGAAGCACCAGTTGTGCTGAAGCCCGAACAGGTTTCGAAAAAAGCGTCGATTGGGTTTGGAATTGCACCCGAAATGACAAAGGGAACAGAAGCAATGACTGATGCAAGAATCCAGCAGAGTGCAACAATAATATAGCCGTCTCTTCCTTTCGTTTTGCCTTCTTTCTGTTTATTTAAATACATTAATAAGCCGCCAAAAAAAATTGACGGTATCATTGATTTTATAAAAGCTTCTATAATATTAGGTTCATCATAAATAATAGATACAATCATCGCAGGGAGCATGGAAAAACCAATTACAATAAACAATGCTCCTGTAACTCTAAATATTACATTCCAATTCAAGTCCATATGTCTATTTCACCCCTACTTAAAGAAACTTGCTTTTGTTGTCCTTAATAATTTTTCCAGTTCCGCTATTTCAGACAGAAGACAAAGTACAATAACGCGATCGCCTCTTTTAATTTCAGTGTCCCCATTCGGTATTATTAAATCTACACCACGATGGATTGCAGCTATAATTGCGCCCCCAGGTAGTTTTAAACTTTTAAGTGGAATGCCAATAAGCTTCATTTTGGAGTCAGCTACAAGTTCCATGATTTCTGCTTGCCCCTGAATAAGCTGTGAGGAAAGTATTCTTTTTGAACCCTGAATAAAACGTAAAATATTACTTGTGCAAATATCCACAGGGTTTAAAGCCATATCGATCCCCATGTTGCCGATCAATTCGGAATAACTTTCTCGACTAATTTTTGCAATAACATCTTCAATGCCATGCTGCTTTGCAACTAGGGCTAAAAGAAGATTTTCCTCATCATAGCCTGTAGCCGTAACGCAGGCATCCATTTCATCAAAATTTTCATCTTCGAGAAAACCTATATCTGTTCCGTCCCCGTTGAGGATAATAACACTGTCATCTAAATGAGAAGCCAGATAATGGCAACGGGTTTTTTCCTTTTCAACAATTTTAACTGCAATGCCAAATTCTGCAAGCTTTTTAGCTAAATAAAGGCCGGTTTTACCACCACCTATAATCATAATCTTTTGAACATTTGTGTATTTGCCTCGTTCATGTACTTTCCCGGAAAGCTTCATTACAGATTCTTTTTCTCCAATGACATAAAGTCCGTCATCCCCATTGATAACAGTATTCCCATTTGGAACTATTACTTTGCCATTTCTGGAAATGGCAACAACAAGCATATTTGGAAGTACTTGACCTAAAGAAATTATTGGCAGATTATCTAAAGCTGGAAATTTTCTCGCAGGGAACTCTAGAAGAGACACTTTCCCGCTGGTAAAAATGCCATTGCTCAAGGTGTACTTTTCTACCAGGTATTTGTAGATCTCCAAAGTGATTGATAAGTCAGGATTTACGATTGAATCAATTGAAAAATGCTGCTTAATAAAATCCATCTGATACATATGTTCAGGGTCTCTGACCCTTGCAATAACACTATGACATCCGAGTTTTTTTGCTATGGAGGCAATGACAATGTTTTTTTCATCTCGGTCTGTTGTAGCAAGCAGATAATCATATGATTCAATGCCAATGCTTTCTAAAACACTTACCTGTTTTGCATTTGCAGTGACAGTCATAATATCCATATGGGAAGCCAGTTTATGGAGCGTTTCATCATTTTTGTCAATAATTGTTACAGAGTGATCTCCACCTAAAAGTGCTTCCGCAACTTTTAATCCAAGTTTGCCAGCTCCTACGATTGCTATTTTCATCAGTTTTTCCTTTTCTTTTTTAAAATTCTTCGATAGTGACTATTCTACCACTTAATAAAAGTAAATCAACATATATTTGCAACAAAGTAGAAAATAGTCTAAAATATACAATATAATATAAATAAAACTGAAGGAAGAATGGGAAATGAAAATAAAAAAAATTATCGGCGGTAATCTTGAGAGTAATGGATATGTGCTATATCAAAAGGATGGGTCAGAATGCTTTGTCATTGATCCAGGGTATAATCCCGAAAAGTATATCAAATTAATAAAGGAATTGAAGGTGAAACCCAAAGCGATCCTTTTAACCCATCATCATTACGACCATGTGGGTGGTGTGCAGAAAATCAGGGATACTTTTGACTGCCCGGTGTTTTTACATAGAGGGGATTTGAATATGTATAAGGACATCGTTGACAAGGTGCTGGAGGGCGATGAAATTTTATCACTCCTTAATGAAGAAATCATAGTAATGCATACGCCTGGTCATACAGAAGGAAGTGTTTGCTATTATTCGGAAAAAAGCAAAGTGGTTTTTACTGGAGATACCATTTTTAACGTGGATTTAGGGAGAACCGATCTGAAAGATGGCTCTGATGCTAAAATGGCGGAAAGCATAAAAAATGTCATTGATAAGTGGGATAACGATATTACCATTTACCCGGGGCATGGGGATTCCTGTAATATGAAATTTGTTAGAAAATACAATAGGGAATTTTTAGATATTGTCGGAACTAGAAAATAAGGAATAGAAAATAATAAACACGAAATAGAGAAGAGGAAAGTTTATAATGGAAATCAAATTAATTGCTTTAGATTTGGACGGTACAACCTTAAACAGTATAGGGTTGCTGACCCAGATTACCAGAGAAGCGATAGAAAATGTTATTGAAAAAAATCTTTATGTGGTAATAGCCACTGGCCGCACTTTTTCAGCATTGCCAGAGGAAATCTTTCAGATAAAAGGTATCCATTATCTTGTCACGTCAAATGGGGCAAGGGTATTTGACATCAAAGAAGCTAGAACAATCTACTCGAATTTAATAGGAGAAAAAGAAATAGAAATAGTTGTGAAGCTTCTTCGTCAGTATGATTTTATGATTGAAGCATTTATCTCAGGGGAGGCTTACGTGGACAAAAAAATATATGACAACATTGAAACAGTAGGCTTGAAGAAAAAACACAGCGATTATGTTCTTAAAACAAGAAAACCCGTGACAAATTTATTTGAATTTATTTTATTAAATAAAGGAAATGTGGAAAATATTAATATTAACTTTGGCAATCAAGAAGATAAGAAAAAAATGGCAATTGTATTAGACCGCTTGAAAAATGTAACAATAACATCTTCTTTTGATCACAATATCGAAATTGGTGGAGAAACCACAAGCAAAGCGGATGCAATCAGGCAAATAAGCCAGAGGCTTGGCATAGAAGAAAAGAATGTGATGGCTTTTGGTGATAGCCCAAATGATGGTGCTATGTTACAGGCCGCTGGGTTATCTATCGCCATGGGGAACAGCAAGGATCAAATAAAGGAAATCGCTAAATTTATTACCCACAGCAACGATGAAGATGGCGTGGCATTTGCATTAAACAAATTCCTACTGTAATGAAAAACGTCTCTTTTAGCTAAAAAATACAAAAATGAATGGTTTTTTAAACAAATTAAAAATACAAAAATGAAGGCTTTTGTGAAAACAGAGGCCTTTTAAGTTATTGTTAGTTGACATATATTTACATTTAAGATAATATATAACAATTAAAGGGAGAAGAGGTGAATGATGAACCTGGGGGAAAAAGGGGAGCTGCTTGCAAAAAGTTATCTGGAAAAGAAGGGCTATACTATTTTGGCACAGAATTTCAGAACAAGATATGGAGAAATTGATATTATTGCAAAATATAAAGGAGAAATTGTTTTCTTTGAGGTGAAGACGAGAAGTAGCATGGACCATGGACTACCATGTGAAGCGGTTAATAAGGTGAAACAGAGGAAAATTCATGGGGTTGCAAATTATTATTTATTTGTTACCGGCACCGAAGGCTGCAAGTGTAGAATAGATATCATTGAAATTTTAATCATGAATAAAAAGCCGTTTATCCGACAGATCTGCAATGTGTTTTAGGGGGCATGCTATGTTATCAAAAGTTTATACCACATCTTTATACGGTATTGAATCAAATTTAATCACAGTAGAAACGGATTTAAATAATGGATTACCTGCACTTACAATGGTAGGACTTCC
>JBBRXC010000101.1:0-5872 GCA_038248745.1 Peptostreptococcales bacterium
CTACAGACTTTTTCAGCGCCCGTTGCCCCAGTCTGGTTGAGCAATATTACAAATTCATCCCCACCGATTCTCGCCACAAAATCTTCGCCTCTACAAGCATCTCTAAGAATTTTTGCAATTTCCTTTAAAAGTGTGTCCCCCGCAACGTGACCGAATGAATCATTGATTAATTTCAACCCATTCACATCACCCATTATAATTGACAAGGGTATGGTTCTGCTACTATCTAAACGCTTTTTCTCTTCCTCGAAAAAATTTCTGTTATAAAGACCTGTTAAAATGTCATGATAACTTAAATAGGCGATTTCCTGTTCTTTTTCTTTGCTTGATGTGATGTCTTCAATCATGCAAAGGTGCATATGATTGATACTTTCTGATTTAAAGGGGGCGACGATCATATTGACCCATATGATCGATCCATCCGGTTTAAAGTAGCGTTTATCCATGCTAAATCCATTGATTTTCATTTTTTTTAAAAGATTCAGTTTATTAACGTTTTCTTGAATTTCGTCAGGGTGAGAATAACTTTTCCAGTCCAGATTTTGAAGTTCTTGAGGAGATCGCCCAAGAATTTCACAGAATTTATTGTTCAACTGATAAACAAATCCCATCTTTGTATCAAATATGCCTATCCCAAGTGGTGCCTCTTCAAATATAGTTTTAAATCTGTCTTCACTTTCACGAAGTGCTTTTTCCGCCTGTTTTATATTGGTGATATCTAAAATAAAACCTTCACTGTCAGTTAATTCGCCGCTTTTGTTTTTTACAGGAATCGATTGCTCCCAGACCCATTTTTCTTGTCCTGATTTTGTGATGATTCTATATTCATCATTCGATCTTTTATTAGCAGCAACATCCTCTTCCCATTTTTTATAAATTTTTTCTCTGTCTTCTAGAACAAGCAACTGATAATAACTTCTCACATTATTCCCGATCAGCTCCTCTGGTTTATAACCAGTTAATTCATAACACCCCTCTGAAAGAAAAGTCATGGTCCAATCCTTGTCATTCTTGCATCTATAAGCGACACCGGGAAGATTAGAAAGCAAAATAGCCATGCTGTTTTCACTTTCCTTGAGGGCTTCTTCCATTATTTTTCGATCAGTGATATCCCTTGCAAATCCAGTAATGCCAATAATTTTTCCATTTTTTTCATAAGCTATTTTTTTAAATTCTTCCTTCCATGATCCATTGACCAAGGATTCATAAAACTGTTTTTTCTCTCCGAAAAGGATTGCCTTGTCACTGGTTATATAGATATTTGCTTCTTCTTGAGAATAAAGATCATAATCATTTTTTCCGATGATCTGGCTTTTGGTGACACCCGAATACTCCGCAAAAGAAGCATTGACCGCAAGATACTTTCCATCTTCATCTTTAAGCCAACAACTGAAAGGCTGATTGTCAACTATAACCTCTTCCGGATTATAGTCGGCTTTCACCTCTACTGTTATTTTTTCCGTTTTATCAGTATTCATCCCAATACTTTTATCGCCCATAAGACACCCCTTCTCTTTCAGTATTCGAAAAAAATGTTTTCATTATTCAGGCTTTCTATATGGTTTAATATGTTTTGAGACATGCCATCCATATCTTCTATGTTCACCACTTTGACATTTATATCATAAATGTCCGTAGCGTGCAGTAGAAATTTTATGAATGCATTGATGATCCTCACTGGCGGAACAGCTACCAGGCGATTTTCAACAGGCGAATAATATTTTTCATACTCTAATAGCAAGTCACTTTGGATAAAACCCAAATCGCTGATAAAGCACTGATCAACTTCTAATAAATACTTCTTGTCTCCTTTTTCCATGATTTTGTTTATAACGTCAGCCACCCAAAAGAAGTCAACATTATGAATACATTGACTTTCAATGTTGAGTTTTTTCTTTTTGTTTTTATCCCTATGACTGTCTGTTAACTCACAAGCATCTTCCAGCATATTGGTGTAAAGAATTTTTAATTCCTTATCAGGAGAAATATTAAGATTTCTTCTCAGGCTGTCTTCAAATTTTTTGTAATAATTTATGGCACCGGCTCGGTTCCCAAGTTTTCCATACAGGGTAATTGTTTGATAGGCAAAGTTCTCATTATAGGGTTCAATCACATCGATTTCATTTAATATTTGCAATCCTTCTTCATACTTTTCATGCTTTTCGTAAAGCAACACCAGTTTTTTGAGAATTTCAACCTGCCTGTTCTGGCAAGCGACCCTTTCAAACAGAATCAACTCGTTGAGATCATTGCAATTTCTCAAATATAATCCTTCCAGGAAGTCCCCTTTGAAAAGAGACTTCAATGCCATTAATTCCTCGATATTTTCGTCACAATTTTTCTGACATTTATCCAGCTCAATCTTATCACAATAAAAAACATACTTCTGATTGATTCGGCAATAATCCTTCCCAACATTGATAAAATCTTCTCCATTTAAGTCTTGAGGGATCATTTTTTTTATTGTCCAAAGATTAAAACGCAAATTTGATTTTGCGGCTTCCTCATTGCTGTCAGGCCAAAGATAAGCAATGATTTTTTCCTTGCTCATATCCCTATTTTTATTTAATACCAACAAACAAATCAAAGCAACAAGTTTACTGCTGGCTTTGTCTGCAATACTTGTCCCTTTATAATTAATATTGACTTTGCCCAACATATTAATTGTCAGCATAGGGATATCCTTTCATTTTTACGCCAATTCGTCAAAAATTATTCTCCCGCTTTTTATTGTTGCCAATACTTTAATATCTTTAATTTCATTTTTTTCTACATCAAGAATATCTTTGTCTAGGATCACTATATCTGCCAGTTTTCCTGTTTCAAGTGTTCCCTTTTTATCTTCCTCAAATATGGCATAGGCCCCATTTACAGTGAACATTTTAATTGCCTCATAAACATGAATTCTATGCTTTTCAACAGGATGATTCACTGCTGAATAAATGCCTAGCAATGGATCAGCTGGCGTCACATCACAATCCGATCCACCACATAGGATCACACCCGCTGAAATGATTTCATGTAACGGGCTGGTGTCTTTGTAATGCTCTCCCAGACGTTCTTCATTCAGTTTATTTTTCCCCCCCCACAAGTATTCATATGTGGGCGTCATTGAAAATATCAAGCCTAGCTTTTTTGCTCTTTTTATTTGCTCCCCGTTAGGCAGCTCAACATGTTCAAGCCGATGTCTTAAACCGGAAATTCCTGTTTTTTTAATGGCATACTCATGAGCCGTAATTGCCTGCTCAATTGCTCTGTCTCCTATTGTATAAAGTGCAAGCTGCATTTTATTCAAATAGCAATCCAAAACAAATTCGTTTAGCTCATCTTGGGTATAATTTAACACGCCGTTGCTTCCTGGACAATCAGCATAATCGAATGACAGGGCTGCAGTTCTCGCACTAAAAGTACCATCTATATAAAAGGACCCCCCAATTCGGCTCAGATTCATTTCCTCCAGCTTTTTAATATCCATTGTCTGATAGAACAATGCAATATCTATTTGGAACTGATCGAAATTTTCATGAATGAACTCCGCATCCTTGTTTGAATAAAGCCTGCCGCCCTCCATGGCATTTACAGTAGTAATTCCTTTTTTCACAATATTCTTTAATAGGCTTTCCACCGCTGCCATTCTTCTTTCATTTGGAATGCTTCTCAGCACATTTTCTCGAAGTATTGCGTTGGCGTGATGCGTAATGATCCCCGTAGGCATCTGGTTCTCATCAAAATCTATTCCTTCTAAGGTAAAAGGAATTTTATAATATAGCATGGCATAGGTATTCAATACACTTTTTTGATATTCAACACTGTTTATAAATACAGGTGCATCACTACAGTATTTATCCAATACCAACCTATCTGGCAGTTTGTTTTCTTTGAGTTGCTGCTCATCTAATCTGATTCCTCTGATTGGCGTGCGGGGTGAAGCTTCACTGGCGGCAGCAATCAGTTTTCCTATTTCACTAAAAGATTTAGCCTGACTTAAATCCAGACTTTTCAAATTGATTGCCGCTTGAACGACATGGAAATGACTGTCAATAAACCCAGGGAGAACGGTCCCGCCCTTGGCATCCATGATCCTGTCAGCCTGTGGCGCATATTTTTTATAATCCTCTCCATATCCCAAATCATAAATTGTGTGATCCTTCATGGCAATCCAGTCATACTGGATTCCATCTAACATCGACAAGCATTTCCCATTAATAATTAGAAGATATCCCTTCCTATCATTGCCTTTTTTCTTCATTATTCTCCTATTGCGCTCCTATTCTTTTTACCATTGTATCCCATTTTAGAAAAGTTTTCAATTTTTTTGAAAAACCAGTTTTCCAGCTACGAATGTCTTCAAAACTTTGATATCCTTTATTTTTTCTTCGGCGATTTTAAATGGATTGCTATCTAGCAGAACCAAATCTGCATATTTATTTATTTCTATTGTGCCAAGCACATCCTGGTCTCCTGTTGTATACGCAATGTTCTTTGAAAATAAACAGACAGCTTCATATACCGATAATTTTTCGTCCGGCTCCCATCCACCTTCTGGATACCCTTTAAAATCCTGTCTTGTTACTGCTGCATAGATTCCTTTCAACGGTTCGTAGGATTCCACTGGGCAATCTGAACCACCTGCCATCATCAAGCCTGCATCCATCATTGTCTTCCATAGGTATGAATTTTTTATTCTTGTCTTTCCCAACCTGCTTTCAATCCAGTATAAATCTGTTGTTAGAAAGATAGGTTGTATATCTAAAATAATAGGAAGTTTCTTCATTCTCTCCAGTTGATTTTTATTTACTATCTGCGCATGAATGATTCTAAAGGGTAATCTTTTTTCCTGAGGATCTATGGAATTCTTAGACATATCAGCATTTTCCAGTACATATTCAATCGCATCCAGGGTTATTTCCAGTGCTCTGTCACCAATAGCATGAATAGCAGGTTGCAACCCTAATTCGTAAGCCACCAACAAATCCCTTATTAAATCTTCCTTCTCAATTAAAATCCCCCTATTATCAGGGTCATCGCTATAAGGCTCAAACAAGGCTGCTGATCGTGCGCCCAATGATCCATCTGTAAATAATTTATAAGAACCGTATTTCACTTTATTGTAAACATCTTTGGGGTAATTTTGGTGATCCTGCGTTTCTAATTTAAAAAGTGTATCTAAACTGACAATGACTCTGATCGGCAGCAGTTCCTGCTTTTCCAGATTTCTGTAAGTTTCCAAGTCCTCATCATAGTTCCATATTTTGGCTGCGTATGTATTAATGGAAGTGATTCCCTTTGAAACCATGTCATTTAAAACGTTACACATAATTTCTTTTTTTTCTTGAGAATCTGCTAAAGGATCAGGGACAATGTCATCGAAAACTATTGTGGATTTTTCTCTGAATATACCTGTTGGCTGACCCTTTCCATCAACTTCTATAAGCCCTCCAGAGGCTTTTATTTTGTCCTCATCTATTCCAGCAATTTCAATCGCAAGACTGTTTGCTATCATCACATGGAGGCAGCTTCGTCTGATGACTATCGGATGTTCAGTAGATATTTTGTCAAGTTCCCATCTTGTCGGGAGCCTGTTTTCAATAAATTTAGTCTGATCGAATCCTGCGCCCTTGATCCATTTGCCTTTTTCAGTCTTCGCAGCCTTTTCCTTCATGGTGCTAATCAATGCATCAATACTTTTTATATCATCCAGCTTTACCGACGTTTGATTCTGACAAGTCGCATACATATGCAGATGAGAATCACCCAATCCTGGAAGCAGGGTTTTCCCTTTTAAATCAATCTTTTCCTCTGACTGCAACTCCGCAGCTTCTCTATTTGATCCGACAAATACAATTCTTCCTTGATCAATGCCAATAGCCTC
>JBBRXC010000102.1:0-5855 GCA_038248745.1 Peptostreptococcales bacterium
CAAAGGTTGGAGCGCCAGCTGTAGTGATGCAAATGGAAGAAGCGTTCGTTATGGGGCTTGAAAAATTGATGGTGATGGGTTCTTGCGGAACGTTAGAGTCGAAAATCAAATTCGGTCATTTGATCATTCCAACGTCTGGTGTTAGAGATGAGGGAACAAGCTATCATTATGCTCCTGCAGAACGTTTAATCGAGATGAATCCCAGCGTCGTCAAGACAATAACCTCCACATTAGAGGATTTGGGGTATTCCTATATTTGTGGAAAAACCTGGACAACCGATGGTCTTTTTAGAGAGACAAAGAATAAATTTGAAGTGAGAAAAAAGCAGGGTTGCCTTGTAGTTGATATGGAATATACTGCGATGCAGGCAGTTGCAGATTTCAGAGGGATTGCGTTTGGACAGATTCTTTATACGGAAGACAATCTGGACAGTGATTGTTGGGAAGAGAGAGGTTATGTACCAAAAAACAAAGAAAAATCGGCAGTGCTTTTAGATATCCTTTTCGAGTGCGTAATAAAAATATAAATCATCTATCTCAAATGCTTTTCGATTAAATCAATATACGTAGGTATGTTTTCAGACTTAGGAAGGATTGCTCGTGCCTGCGTGGGGTTTCCCCCGCCTTTTCCATTATAAATATGAGCAGTTTGTTTTACCAGATTCCCACAGTCAACGGTTTGGCCGTTGGAGAAAAAAAGAATCGTAGACGCTTCATAAGAATAAATTAAAAGAAGCTTAGAAATCTTGTTTGTTACGGAACGCCCAATCTGTAAAAGATCATCAATGCTGAGAGCCTCGAAACTTATAGAGACAATACCGTCTGAAGCGGCTAAAACGGCCTCTGCCTCCATGATTCTTTCCTTAAGCAGTATTTGCCTAAACGTGTTCAACTGGGCCCTGAATGCTTTGTTTTTTTCCTCCTGTATGAGAATTTTTTCTAAAAGATCAAAAGTATTGGCAGAATATTTACTGTTTAATTTAGTTATTATTCTGTGTTTTTCCTGATAATCCAACAAGGCTTCTTCTCCAGCTTTGAAATGTATTCTAAACATTCCTTTATTAACCTCGACCTTGAGAATTTTAATTAAACCAACTTCGCCGGCAAAAGCAGGATGCGTCCCGCAGCAAGCAACACAATCCGATGGATTTTCCACGTTTCCAACGCAGACTATTGTAATGTCTTCATTTACAGTTAAAGTTTTTCGAAGGGGCAATTTGGAGGCCTCTTCTCGAGTTTCAAAGAACCTTGTTATAATAGGAGCATTTTCCCATATAACCCTATTTGATAAATTTTCTATATGCTCAGCCATTTCCCAGGTTATTTCTGCGAAATCAGAATTTTTTTCCAGACTGATATCTATCGTCATGTACTCTTCTCCCATATGGAAGCCTCTATTTATCCCACCGTATTCTCTAAAAAACATGCCGGATAGAATATGTTCTCCGCAATGTCTTTGCATATTTTTAAACCTATGGGGCCAATTTATTTCACAGGTTACTATGTCCCCTGTATTAAAATCAGGTGAACCGGAAATCATATGAATGATCACGCCGTTTCTTTCAACAACTTCTGAAACGAAGAACCCGTTGATTGTTCCTAAATCACTGCTTTGTCCACCGCCTTCGGGGAAAAATGCTGTTTGATTCAATATGACTGCATTTTTGCCATCTTCGATTTCTATATTTAGAACAGTTGCTGTGAATTTTTTCAGATACACATTTTCTTGAAACAATTTCACTGTATTCATAAGTAGTACTCCTTTAATATAATGAAAATATTATAACACAAAATAGCTGATTTGTTATATAATAAAAAAAGTACTAGTTTGCGGTCAAAATGTTGGTTGAAGAAAAACCTGAATTTGGCACAAATGATGCAAGTTATTTAATAATGAGTATTTGCAAGGAATTTGACGAATTTAGTATTATATAAATTCAAATGCGATGGGAAAAAATGGTTATTACTAAATCTGAAAAGGGTAAAAATAAAGAAGGAACAACATGTGGATAAGTCTGTTGAATAACTATTGAGAAAGCGATGGAACTGTTGAAAATAAAGGGATTTGACGTTATAAAGTTATCCACAGGCATAGGTGGATAAGATTGTATACAATTTCGCAACTTGTGTGGAAAATTGTTTGAACCCTTAAAAACAAGGACTTTTTAACCTGTTGAAAAAAATCCACACAGCAAGAACAAAGGTTGACATAATGTGGGGCAATGAGAACTAATTTATAGGAAAACAAGGAGGACAAATTAATGCTAAAAGAAAAAAATATTTATAAGGAAGATCTTCCAGTTAATGTTATTGTTGCCCATATCGATGAATATCCGATTCATTTTCATGATGACACGGAAGTGGTATATGTTTTAAAAGGCACGGTCGGCTTAAAAAACGGTTATTACAATTACGTATTGAAGCAGGGAGATATTTTTATATTAAATGCCAGAGAAATCCACAGTTTTACTAAAACCAGTGAAGACAATATGGTTATGATGCTTCAGCTTGACCTGGAATATTTTTCTAAATATTATCACAATTTAAGAAACAGTTTTTTTGTTACCGACATGCATGATCCAGAGGACGAAAGTTTAGAAATCCTTAGAAACCTTTTGGCAACAGTAATGATGGAAGTTTTACAAAAGGGATATGGATATGAGCATAAAGTGATTGAAACGGCTCACAATTTGTTTTCATCGTTGCTTTCGGATTTCCAATATTTTTTAATGGAAGACGGCAAATTTATTAACGGCGATAAAAACAAGGGAAATAAAATCCTTGCTGGCCGAATGAACAGGATTACAGATTACATGTATGAAAACTATTCTAGGAAGCTTACTCTGAGTGAAATAGCTGAGAGGGAACACTTAAGCATTTATTATCTGTCCCATGTTATAAAAGAAGCATCAGGGCTAAATTTTCAGGACCTGCTTAGCTTTGTAAGAGTTGAAGAATCAGAAAAACTTGTACTGGGAACCAACAAAAAAATCGGAGCAATATCAGATGAAATGGGATTTTCAGCGGTAAGGTACTACATTAAACATTTTAAGACCTGGTTTGGCATGCATCCAATGGAATATAGGAAAAAATTCACGGATCGGGTAAGCAGCAGAGAAATTCAAGCAAAATATGTCTGGTGTACGCCAACAGAAATAGAAGATTCTATAAGAAGCCAGGTAAAAGGTGTTTACAGTGATTATTTAAAGAGCAAAAGACCTGAGCCTGTGATTCTTGATGTTACTATTGAAGAGTTTAAAGGGGGAGAATATAATACGACGGCACTTATGGATGAACTAATGCAGATCAACGCCATGATGCCTGTTTCCAGACCCTATAATTTGTTTAAGGCGTTAAAAGAAGACGTGCTAATGACCGGAGAAAATTATACGGTCAGTGCCATCTCCAGAATAAAGGCAAAACCAGACCATATTAGTATTCTTGTATATAATATTAACGAAAAAATTAAAAACGATATATTACAAAGCGGTCAACGGGAAAGCGTTCTGGAAATAGCAAAAAAATTCGAAGAGGAGGCCGAATTTCTGGTAAGGATTTTTGGTGTTTCGGGAGATTTTAAAGTAAGCAGATATAAATTGACAAGAGAAAATGCGTTGACTGCATTTAATGAAGGGTTAAAAGAATCAGGCATAGCAACAATCAGAGAGGCCACAATCAACAGCTGGGAGGCATTTCCCACCATAGAATTCAAAACGGTTGTCACCACGGAAGCAATAAATATAAGGTCAACGCTTAAGGGGCTTAGTGCTGAATTAATACTAATAGACAAAAAATAACAGCAAATTAGTACTTTTTTATAGCAATAGTATGGTTGAATATTCAGAATTCTTTTGATAATATTAGTTTGAAGTTGAGAGCTTAACCAAACAACAAATTTAATATTTTTTATAAATAGGAGGAAGAGTATGAAACTATGTATTATTGGCGCAGGAGGCGTAGGTACATCTGTAGCTAAAATAATTAAAATGGCTGGAGAAGGCGGCGCTTGGGCAGAAAAAGTAGTTATTTCAGATTATGATTTAGATAGAGCGAAACTTGTTGCAGCAGAATGCGACGATCCAAGGTTTGTCGCTGAAAAAATTGATGCCACCGATGCAGCAGTTATAAAAGAGGTTTTTAAAAAGCATGGCATTACTTTTGCGATGAATGCAGTAGAACCTTTATTTAATGAAAATATCTTTGATACTTGTTTAGAAGCAGGCGTTGGTTATTTAGACTGTGCCATGACACTTTCTTACAGAGATAAAGAAAAACCTTATGAAAAATGTGGTATTAAACTGGGAGACTATCAGTTTGATAAACATGAAGCCTGGAAAGCTGCTGGGAATACGGCAATCGTTGGTTCTGGCGTTGAGCCGGGAATGGCAGATTGTTTCGCAAGATTCGCTGATAAGCATTTATTTGATACAATAGATCAGGTAAACGTAAGAGATGGAGATAATTACGCGGGAGCAGACGGAGAATTTGGTTTCTCTGTGTGGACAACAATAGAAGAATGCTTAAATCCACCGGTTATCTATGAAAAGGGAAAAGGCTGGTTTACAACCGAAAACTTCTCAGAACCTGAAATATTCAATTTCCCAGGAGGAATTGGCGACGTTGAAGTCATCAATGTAGAACATGAAGAAGTGCTTCTAGTTCCAAGAGTCATTGATTGCAATAGAGTAACCTTTAAATATGGTGTACCAAGAGAATTAAGAGTCATGCTTAAAAATCTTGAAGCACTTGGTATGGACAGCGCAACTAAAAAGATAAAAGTTGGCGATTCGGAAATTTCTCCAAGAGATTTTCTTGTAAAAGTTGTTCCAAGCCCAGTTGAATCAACACTGAAAATGACGGGACAGGGATGTGCAGGAACTTGGGTAACTGGTATGAAAGATGGGATGAAGAGATCCGTTTATTTATATCAGATCGCTGATAATCAGGTGTGTATTGGTAAATATGGAACGAATTCAGTCGTTGCACAAACTGCAGTAGGGCCTGTAATCATGATGGAATTAGTTGCAACTGGTGTCTGGGACGAAAAGGGTGTTCATGGACCAGAAAGCTTTGATCCAGATCCATTTGTATCAAGATTGGCTAAATATGAATTCCCTGCCGGTATCAGAGAAATGGATTCCGAGTATGCAGATGCAATGAATGCAAAATTGTTGCTTGATATGGTTGGAAAATAAAAATAATTGGAAAAAGTATAAAAAATATAACAGGGGAGGCTTCTTATCAGAAGTCTCCTTTTTCTTGTGTAAAAGTCAACATGGAGATATAATTGAACATAGAAAGAATGGAGGGGAATATATGGTTACAATAGAAGAAGCTCAAGACATGCTCGATGAAATTGCAGAGAGCTTGCCTGCTGAATTTTATAAAGAACTTAATGGTGGGATATTACTTATTCCTGAGGCAAAAAAAAGCGCGCATGCCATCAAAGATGACTTATATACAATGGGAGAATATCATCACAGCGGAAGCATGGGGAGAATAATATATATTTATTATGGCTCTTTTGAAAAATTGTATGGCTACTTATCTCCAGAAAAAATGAAACAAAAATTGAAGGATACTTTGTTGCACGAATTTACCCATCATTTGGAATCCTTAGCCGGAGAAAAAGGTTTAGAGAAAAAAGATGCAGAACAGCTTAGAAAGTATCAAGACCGTTATTAATATCCTTATCTGTCTTTGAAATATGGCCACTCTGAGTATAAGTCAGGCGGTTTTTTGCTTGACTTTTAAAAAGAGGAGTGGTAATATTATTCATGTAGCGCTTTAGCACGGTATAACTTCACACAAGAAAAGAGAAAGAGGATAGTATGGAATATAAACTGGCAAATTTA
>JBBRXC010000103.1:0-5829 GCA_038248745.1 Peptostreptococcales bacterium
CTTCAGTAGCTCCACAATAAAAAAGGTGATGAACTTGGGAAAACCCTGAGTTCGTCACCTTTATTTTTTGTTTTATGCCGATCTTAATTTATATAATGAGAGAAGGGGCAGAATAAATTCTGGTGCCAAGTTCTCCATCCAATAAATATAATCCTTTTGCATCTGAACCGAATAAATCAAATCTTTGTATCAAATCTTCAGTGTTTTTTTCTTCTTCTCCCTGTTCTTTTATAAACCAGGAAAGGAATTCAATGGTACGAAAATCTTTTTCTTGAAAAGCCTCCTCGTAAATTGAATAAATTGAAGCAGTTACAAACCTTTCGTGATCTAAGGCATCAGCTAGGGGAAGTCTAAAATCAGAATAATTTTTAGCAGGTGCGGCAATGGCATCGAGAACAACTTTTTCTCCATTGTTTAGAAGATAGGTTAAAAATAACATGGCATGATCACGCTCTTCCTGAGCTTGAACTTTGAACCAATTCCCAAATCCATTAAGATTTTTAGAGATATAAAAATTTGACATTTCAAGATACAGATAGGCAGAAAAAAATTCTTTGTTGATTTGTTCATTGATTAGTTTGGTGACATTTTTTTGCAACATAATATTTGTTCTCCTTTCAATTTTCTTAACTTTATTATAGAGATGTTTTTTGATAAATTCAAGTAGTATGGGAATTATAATCGTGAAAACTATAAATAAACCTGTATAGGGTCACCAAGAGTGACATTCCCTTGAAGATATGCTTTATTTATTGACCCATTCTCTTTCATTATTGTTATTTCCAAGATTCCTTCTGGTTGAGGAAGGATGAAAGTATGGATGCCGTCCCCAAAATTCCTAGATAGAACTGCAGCCGTTGCAACTGAGCCAGAAGCGCAACTACCTTCAAAATAAATTGAATTGATATCTCTAACCCAGACCACAGGCGTAAGAGACCCGAGCAGTGTATCAAAAAACATTACTCCGATGGCGGGTGCGTCGTATTGTTCGCGTATAGACGATAATGAATCGTTGAAAAAATCCAGTGTGGCTGGCTGATCAAAAACAACCAAATGCAGAATGCCATTTAAAATAACAAGTTGAGCATCCTGGCAGAGTTTTAGGGGAAAAGCCATTATTTTAGTAGGAATAGGCATTGCGATTTTAGTGTAATTCGAAGAAGTATCTACTTCTACTTCTACTTCATCGTCAATGCCGCTAACCCTTATGGTAACTAAACCAGAACCATTTATGCCAAGAAGTTTGGCAAGATAAAGGGCATAACTCCTTGAGGCATTACCACAAAATTCCTGGCCGCACATTTCCATGCGTCCTGGATCATTCTCACTGGCAGGGATAATGAAACCTATCTGCTCGGCATTAATTTCCCGGTTTTCCAGAAGCTTATTTGCAATTTTTTTATATTCGGACTTTTCAAAACGATCTAAAACAAAAATGGTTTTATTTCCAGCTGGATTAGCTACTAAAATATTCAATTTATCACACATGAGAGACCTCCTATGATTTGTATTCAGTATTAAGATGAATATATCAAAAATACCGCAACTATTCAAGGCAAATTCATATATTAGAATTAAATATAACAGGGCTTAATAATTGCAATTACAGTCTGTTTATGATACAATATCAAGGTGTAATTTTGATAAATAAACAGTAGCGCAACAAAACGGAGGTTTGAATCATGAAAATAATATTGGATGGAATGGGTGGAGATAATGCACCCTTAGAAATAGTAAAAGGAGCAACTTTGGCGGCTTCGGAAATGAAACATAAAATCATTATTGTTGGTGATGAAGTTAAGATCAATGTAGAACTTGCAAAGTATAAATATGATAAAGGCCAGATTGGCGTTCGCCATGCCCCAGATGTGATTACAAATGATGATTCCCCGGTTAGGGCTGTTCGAACTAAAACACAATCGTCTATGGTTATTGGGATTAATATGATAAAAAACGGTGAAGGCGATCTTTTTGTTTCTGCAGGAAACTCAGGTGCGATGATGGCTGGAGGACTGTTTATTCTCGGTAGAATTCAGGGAATTGATAGACCGGCGATGGCTAGTATTTATCCAATTCTTGGAGATAAAGCATCTCTGCTGGTGGATGCAGGAGCAAATGCAGAGTGTAAACCAGTAAATCTTCTTGAATTTGGAACAATGGGAAGCATTTATATGGAAAAGGTTCTGGAACGGAAATCCCCAACGGTAGGGCTTGTGAATATAGGAGCTGAAGAAACAAAAGGTACAACTGTTGTAAAAGCAGCATTTGAACTTTTGGAAAAAAGTGATTTAAATTTCATTGGGAATGTGGAGGCAAGAGATATCCCCAAGGGAAAGGCAGATGTTATTGTCTGTGATGGATTTGTTGGGAATGTCATATTAAAACTTACTGAAGGGTTGGCATGGAATATTCTTAAGCTGTTAAAGCTAAAGTTTACCTCTGGCGTAAAAGCAAAGATTGGTGCATTGCTGTTATTAGATAAACTGAAGGAAATAAAAGAGGAATTTGATTACTCTGAATACGGCGGAGCCCCTATCTTAGGTGTAAAGGGAGCTATCGTAAAAATGCACGGATCATCAAATGCCAAAGCAGTAAAGAACACCATCTTAAAAGGGATCCCTTATGTGGAAAACAATGTGGTTCAAATTATTCAAAATTCAGTGGATGAAATAGAGGAGATATTGATAAGTGAATAATCTTGACTTTCAGAATGTTATTGATTACAAATTTAATAATATTGAATTAATGCATACAGCATTAACACATAGCTCTTGTTCATCAGATACTAAAAATAAAAACGTGGTGAGCAATGAGAGATTAGAGTTTCTTGGAGATGCATTCTTAGAAGCAATCATAAGTGAATACCTTTTTAACTTACAATCATCAAATGGGGAAGGGGTACTTTCTAAAACAAGGGCAGCTATTGTCTGTGAAAAATCCTTATCTGAGATTGGAAAAACCCTTGGAATTGGCCAATATATAAAAATGGGTCGAGGTGAAGAACTTACTGGGGGAAGAAATAGAGATTCAATTATTGCTGATGCAGTAGAAGCAGTCATCGGGGCAATTTATCTTGACAGAGGATATATCGCCGCAAAAGAATTCGTTTTAAGCTATTTTAATAAGAATATTAACGAGGCAATAAAGGGAAAACTTAACAAAGACCATAAAACGATATTGCAGGAAAAACTACAAATGAATGGTGACATTGAAATACAATACACACTGGATAAAGAAGAAGGACCTGCTCATGATAAAACCTTTTATATTCGATTATTTGTCGAAGGAAAAGAAATAGGCTTGGGGTCGGGAAAGAATAAAAAAGAAGCAGAGCAGGCGGCAGCAAAAGATGCGCTAGAAAGAGGTGGAAAAGTTGTATTTTAAAAAAATAGAAATGCACGGATTCAAGTCATTTGCGGAGCCAGTTACCATAGATTTTAATGAAGGCATTACTTGCATCGTCGGACCAAACGGCAGTGGAAAAAGCAATATAAGTGACGCTATCAGATGGGTGTTGGGAGAACAAAGCCCCAAAACCCTTCGTGGTGGGAAAATGGAAGATGTTATATTTGCAGGAACAGCAAGTAGAAAATCAAGAGGCATGGCGGAAGTTACTCTTGTCATTGATAACAAAACCGGCATTTTACCTATTGATTTCAGTGAAGTAGCAATTAGAAGAAGAATGTACCGGTCTGGGGAAAGTGAATATTCCATCAATAACAGTCACTGCAGACTTCGAGATATCAGAGAGCTAATCATGGACACAGGCATTGGTGTCGACGGGTATTCTCTCATAGGACAAGGCAAAATTGCTGACATTGTCAGCAATAAATCTGAAAGCAGACGGGAAATATTCGAAGAGGCTGCAGGTATTGTGAAATACAGAAGCAAGAAATCTGAAGCAGAAAGAAAGCTTGAAACGACAAATGTGAATCTGGAAAGAGTAAATGACATCGTTTCCGAAATTGAGGGACGAATAGGAAATCTGAAGGATGAAAGTATAAAAGCCAGAGAATATATAGGGTTGAGAGAAACTTTTAAGGATCTTGAGATAAATATTACTTTAAAAAATATCGAAAACATTGAATTGAAAAATGAATATATTAAAGACGAAATATCTGAGGCTTCCGTAAATATTGATGAAGTACGAGATGAAAAAGTACTTTTAGACAAAGAGTTATCTTTAGGCAGAGAAAGAAATGCAGAGCTGGAAATCTTGAATAACGAGTCAAGAGATAAACTACTGGTCAGCATTGAACAGATTAACAGCCTAGTAAATCAAACCCAGCTTAACCAGGAAAAACTGGCGACAATGGGTAAGGACAACGAACGGTTGGCAGTGGAAATTAATACAATACAAGGGAAATTATCAGCAGAGACGGCCAATCTCGAAAATCTTGATGTAACAAAAAAAGAATTAGAGAAGAAACTGACTGCTTTAGAGCTTGTTTTAAATGCTGGTATTAGAAATTTTGCGGATATGACTGAAAAGCTTTCAAAAGAAGCTGAAGAAATTGACGAAAAAAAGAATAACATCTATAGGTTGCACAGTATGGTTTCGACGAAAACCGCTGAGAAAAACAGTTTGCTTAGTCTTAAAACCACGCTGGACAGAAGAAAAGAAGTGATTTCTTTTGATAAAAATGAAGTTGAATCCAGTAATAAAGACACTGTGCTCCATTTTGATCAAGCAAAAGAAGAAAAGAAAAGCATTGAGGAAAAATTCCGAACAGACAAATCATCTTTAATAGAAACCAAGGAACGATATAATCAAACGGTTTCAAAAGAAAAACAGCTTGCCAATGAACTGGAGTCGATTAAATTCAATATAGGGCAGTTGTCTTCAAGGAAAAAAACCATTGAAGAGATGGAAGCAAATTATGAAGGTTACAATGGTGCTGTTAAATATATCATGAAATCTCATTTAAAAGGAATTCATGGGGTTGTTGGAGAGCTTATTAACGTTCCCTCGGGGTTTGAGACTGCCATTGAAACTTCTTTGGGAGCCGCGCTTCAAAATATGGTTTGTGAAGATGACAGCAGTGCACAGTCAGCGATTCTGTCTTTAAAAGAAAACAAAGCGGGACGATTAACCTTTTTACCAATTAGTTCAATTCGAGGCACTGGGGGATCTCAGGATGCAGCGATAAAAAATTCCCCCGGGTTTAAAGGCTTTGGTGTGGACTGCATTCACTTCGACCCGAAATACAGAAAAATTATGGAATACCTTTTAGGAAGAGTCGTTATCGTTGATAATTTAACGAATGCAATCAGACTTTCAAAAAGTGTACAGGGCTCTATCCGTTTTGTGACGCTAGAGGGAGAAATCATTAACTCAGGGGGAGCAATTACCGGTGGTGCATTTAAAAATAAGACGGCAAATCTCCTTGAAAGAAAAGCAGAAATTATTAAGCTAGGGGAGAATATTGAGTCTGCAAATGTAAAAAAACAAGAAACTCTTGAAAATCTTAGCAAATTAATCAATCATATTGAAAAAGATTTGTCCTTGATTCAAGCCCTAGATTCAACCATTAGAGAAACAGAATTGAATTTAGTAACTAAAAATAACGAAATTTTGGCGTTGGAGAAAGCATTAAGTGGACTTGTCTCGAATCAAGAAAAATGGTTAAGAGAGTTGAACAGCATCGAGGAAGAGAAATCAGGTGCAGATAAAATGATTTCTGAAATTGATGGTTACGTGGTACAAATAAAATCGGAAATTATTGACACAGAAGAAAAAATCGAACGTTTTATTACGGCGTATGAAGTTAAAAAAAGACAATTGGAAATAATCAATGAAGAGATCGTTAAGGCTAGAATAGATGTTAA
>JBBRXC010000104.1:0-5742 GCA_038248745.1 Peptostreptococcales bacterium
AATAGATTAACTCGAATAAATAGGTTAACTCAAAGGGAAAACCTTCTTGTCCGCATTCCGTTCAGTCTATATTTTGGTTGGATCTCCGTAGCAACGATTGCAAATATTACGGCGTTTCTAGTTGGAATCAATTGGAATGGATTTGATCTATCACCGGAAACTTGGACCATCATTCTGCTGGTCCTTGGTACTATCATCACTTCAGCTGTAGTCATCGAAAACAAGGATTATATTTATCCCCTTGTTATTCTTTGGGCTTACGGCGGAATTTTAGCTAGGCATCTTTCATCGGCTGGATTTGGCGGACAATACTATTCAATTATGATTGCAACTGTTACCTGTATGGTTGTCATTATTGTGGTTACCGTAATCCGATCTTTATATCAGAAATAAAAAAAACCGCAAACCCCTGATTGATATGATTCCTCTTATGTCGACAAGGGAAATCAACAAAATCTAGTTTGTGGGTAGTTTTGTCCTCCATATAAACGGGGCCAACAGCAATATGCAAATGCCTGTTCCAATCAATAGGGTTTCAATTCTTATCATGTCTCCAAGAGGTCCAAAAAGTAACATGCCTAGAGGCATGACCGCTGAAATAATAATCTGAACAATAGAATACACCCTTCCCAGCATATGTTCCTCTACATTTTCCAGAATTAGTACCGTTTCAGCTGTGCTGAAAAACGGCAAAAATATCCCTGATGCGAACATGACGGCCAGATAAAAAACAAAGTTTGTGGAAAGGCCTAAAAGTATAAACGTCATCCCAAAGCTGATGGTTGAAATGGCTAGTACCCTGATTTTATTTTTAAATTCGCCCAGCCAAGCAACAATAATGCCACCGAAAATCGCGCCCCCTGTCCAAAACATTTCGTTTGCTGTCAGCCGCCACACTTCTGTACCGAAGCTTCTAGCAATCATAATCGGTGTTAAGAATGCAGCAGGAGATACCATAAAAAAGAAAACGGCATAAAAAATTAAAATTCTGAAAATTAGTTTGTTGTTTCTTGTATAGGAAAGCCCGGCTTTTAATTCTGCAAAGGTTCCTTCTGGAAGGATTTCATCCCCGTCTTTGGCTTTCCTTTGATACTTTCTGACTTTTAAAAATGACATGATGGTTACGGCAAGGGCTGCTGTGACCACATCGATCAATAGAGTGCGTCCAAATCCAAGCGTCGCAAAAAGTATTCCCGCCACCGCCGGAGACAAAAGCGTGGCCGCTGAGATTAACCCACTGTTTATTCCATTGACTCTTGTCAGTTTTTCCATGGGCACGATCTGGGGCAAAATGGCTCCTACTGCCGGTGCCTGAATCCCAGAACCAACTGACCTGATGGCGCTAATGAGGAAGATCAAGGTCAATGACTCATGTCCCATCAGGAAATAGATGGCTAAAACAAAAGTGGAAATCCCCGTCAACAGATCCGAAAAAATTATCAGAAATTTTCTGTTATATCTGTCTGCCCATACCCCGGCAAACAAAGATATTACTATTTGTGGCAGAAACGACGCAAGAATAGAAATGGTCATCAGACTTGCTGATCCTGTTTTCAGGGTTATATACCAAACAACCGCGTAAGACACCACAGACGAACCAAATATGGATAATATTTGGCTGGATAAAAATATTGTGGTTTTTGTCTTCCAATTGTCTTGCATTTCATCTCCTAAAGTAGTTAAATTAAATACACCCCAAAAATCAACATTTCAGTTGAATTCCGGGATGCAGTTTATTCTTAATATAAATTGGCACCCCCAGGCGGAATCGAACCACCAACAAAAGTTTAGGAAACTTCCGTTATATCCGTTTAACTATGAGGGCAAAAAGTTTATGTGGCTTTTAATACCTTCATAATAATACCATAAGGCGACGGTTCAAGCAATAGAAGTCCAACATTTTCCTTTCAGGTTTCCGTTTAAGATTTTGTAATGTAGGCTTCCAAACGAAAGGGTAACAGAAGAAGGTGAATCCATGAAAAAACCAGAAGATAGTATTATTCAAACCTATTATATGATTTCCGGGCTTTTTACTTTGTCAGCTTCTATTATCTGGGGTATCAATACCCTCTTTCTGCTAAACGCCGGCATGACAATATTTCAGGTTTTTATTGTAAATGCAGTATATAGCGGGAGCATGGCTATTTTCGAAATACCCACTGGTGTTTTTGCAGATACTTTAGGGCGGCGTTTGTCCTTTCTATTCAGTACAGTAGTTTTAATGGTTGGCACATTGGGATATGTCTTTGCTGCCACATTATCGTCTAGTTTCTGGCCTTTTGTTTTGATGTCCATGGTTCTCGGTCTTGCTTATACCTTCTATTCAGGAGCTGTAGAGGCTTGGATTGTGGATGCTCTTCATTTTATAGGATATATGGAACCAATGGACCATGTTTTCTCAAAAGCTGCGGGGATTTCCAGTATTTGCGTCCTTGTGGGAACAGTTTTGGGTGGAATAATTGGCACCTTCAATCTAAGCATTCCTTATATCATCAGAGCATTTTTGATTTTAGGGGCATTTGGCATAGCCTTTATTCGTATGAATGATCTCGGTTATACAAGAAAAGCCATCAAACTAGGACAAATAGGGCCAGAAATGCAAAAGATTGCAAAGGTCAGTATTTCTATTGGTCTTGGTAATAGATCTATTCGTCACCTTGTATCCATCTCTTTCCTGTTTTCAGGGTTCATGATGTGGGGCTGGTATGCCTGGCAGCCATATTTTTTAAAACTTTATGGAGACCCCTCCGCTGTATGGGCAGTTGGCATCTTCGCCGCTTTATTTGCACTTGCTCAGGCGGCAGGAAGCTTTAGTGTCACCACCCTTCTTAAATTACTCAAAAAAAGAACTACTCTGCTTATCATTGCTTTTGGCGCGCAGGCAGCATCCATTTTAGGCGTTGGCCTGGCAAATTCATTTTATCAGTCATCTTTTTTATTTCTTTGTTTTTCATTTGCCTTTGGTCTGGCGATGCCTGTGCGGCAAACCTATCTTCACAGCTTGATTCCCAACGAGTACCGAGCCTCTATTGTTTCTTTCGATTCACTGGCAGGATCTGGCGGAAGTACCGTTGGTCAGATCGGCTATGGTTACATTTCAGAAAAAATGTCTATCGGCAGCGGTTACATTATTGGCGGGCTGGTCCATCTGCTTATCCTTCCCATCCTGATTCTTCTAGCAAGACGACATGATCCAGGGGACAAGGTTTAAAGAGATTTAATAACGTTTAAGAAGCTTAAATATATAGATTGAAAACCCCCAAATCAGGGAATACTGATTCGAGGGCTTTGGATTTAAACATACTTATTCGGAGGTTTGGATTTAAAGATACTGATTTGGTGCTTTGGATTCAGAAATAATTAGATTCACTACAATTAGATTCTCTACAATTGTCATTCCTATTATTTCATCGTCTGATAAATCTGGTTTACGCTTTCTCTGACCAGTTTTCTAAACTGAGGCGCCACCTTATTTGCTGTATCAAATACGTCTTGGTGGCTTAATGGAACCTGTGAAATGCCTGCAGCAAGATTGGATATGCAGGAAATCCCACAAACCTTTATCCCCATATGATTGGCTGCTATGGTTTCAACTGCGGTGCTCATTCCTACTGCGTCGCCGCCAAGAATTTTAGCCATTTTTACTTCATGAGGTGTTTCAAATGTTGGTCCTGTAAATTGACAATACACCCCCTGCTGAAGCGGAATATTATGATCAAGGGCAACTTTCTTAATCACTTCTCTCAATTCCTTATCATAAGCATTGCTCATGTCAGGGAATCTCGGGCCAAGCTCTTCTATATTAGTTCCAAGTAAAGGAGACGGAACAAAGGTGGAAATATGATCAGTTATTAGCATAAAATCTCCTGCACTGAAGTTTTCATTGACGCCCCCTGCTGCATTTGTAAGGAAAATTACTTTTGCACCAAGCATTCCCATCAGTCTTGTGGGAAGAACCACATCAGACATTGGGTACCCTTCATAATAATGCACTCTTCCAGCCATAACAACCACGGGCACATCATCAGAATAACCAAAGATGAATTGTCCTTGGTGCCCCATTACTGTTGAAACGGGAAAGCCTTCAATTTCACTGTATTTCACTGTTGCCACTTCTTTTATTTCTTTCGCATATTCCCCTAGTCCAGAACCCAGAACAATACCGATTGCCGGCACAAAGTCTGTTTTTTCTCGGATGCTGTTTACACAACCCATTAATTTTTCATAAGCATTCATATATTTTCCCCCTTTAAATTTTTTTGTTGTATTTTCATTTATTCATTATCGACTGTTTATACTATTAACTGATTACCATTATATCGTTTATTTTGAACGAAATCAAGGTGGCTAATTTCCTAATCAATCATGAAAGTGCGCCACCAGGCCCTAGCTGAAACTTGAATTCACCCTTGATTAGTGCTAAAATGAGTTAACAGCTTTAACGATGAAAGGATTTAAAATATGTATAAAGAAGCCAACAGACCGGCATGGGCCGAAATAAATTTAACCAATGCCGCTTTTAACATTCAGAATATAAAAGCTAAGCTTGGACCAAATGTAGCGATAATGGGAATTATTAAAGCGGATGGCTACGGACACGGTGCCATTCCCATGGCAAAAGTCCTACAAGAAAACGGGGTAAAATCTTTTGGTGTTGCAACCCTCAACGAAGCGATAGCCCTCAGGGATGCAGGCATTACAGAAGAAATTGTGATTTTAGGGTTAACCCCTGATCTTTATATTGAAACCCTTTTAAAATACAATTTGACGCCCGTCACAGCCTCTTTTGAGAATGCCTCCGCTATTTCGGAAGCAGCCGTCTCCGAAGGTAAAATCGTCTATGGGTTTGTTGCGGTTGATTCAGGAATGGGTAGAATTGGTTATCTTCCAGATGACCCGGCTTCCATTGAGGAAGTAGTAAAAATAAGTAAACTAGATGGCTTCAAAATCAAAGGGTTATTCTCTCATTTTGCGACCGCCGACGCTGCTGATAAAAGCTACGCTTTATTACAGGAAGAAAAATATGCAAAATTCTGCCAGACGCTCAGCGATTTGGGTGTGAAGATTCCGAATAAAACCTTGGCAAACAGCGCCGCTATCATGGAAATCCCTTCAGCGCATTACGATATCGCCAGGCCCGGGATTATTCTTTACGGTTGTTATCCTTCTAAAGAAGTAGATAAAAATCAGGTGGCTTTAAAACCTGTCATGTCCATAAAGGCAAACATCGTTCAACTTAAAAAGGTGGGCATAGATTTTTCAGTGGGATATGGGAGGAAATTCATCTCAAAGAGAGAGAGCCTGATTGCAACAGTTACCTTAGGTTATGCTGACGGATATCCAAGACCCTACTCCGCCTTTAGTAAAGTTATTATCAATGGTGTTTTTGCCCCATTGGCTGGTAATATCTGCATGGATCAGTGTATGATCGATGTAACAGATGTTCCAGGTGTCAAAATTGGGGACGAGGTCATTCTCATGGGTTCGGATGGAACAAATACGATTCTTGCCGATGATATCGCGGAAGCTACCGGAACGATAAATTATGAAATTGTTTGTGCCTTTGGGCAAAGATTACCCAAAGTTTATACGAAATAAGGAGGGCATTATGGCTTTTGGATTGTTTAAAAAGAAAGAAACTGGCGCAGACTCCATTTTTTTTGGTGGGAAAATATTTACCCAGGACCCAAATAATGAGCAAGTCACCGCTGTTGCCTGTAAAAACGGCAAAGTCATGGCAGT
>JBBRXC010000105.1:0-5672 GCA_038248745.1 Peptostreptococcales bacterium
AATTCTCCACCGCTTATTTTTTTAATTCCCGGATAATTCTCCACCCTGGGCGAATAACTGATCTGCCCACCTATATTTTCAGCTTCAAGTACAAGAACACTTTTTCCTGCCCTTGCAGCATAAATAGAAGCTGTCAATCCAGCACATCCGGCACCTATAATAATTATATCGTACATATTTTCTCCTTGGCTAGATCAATAGTTCAATAGTTTTCAGCATACCTTTTAATGTTTGAAGCATTGACAAACTGATCGATTTTCATATTATCAACGACTATAAGTGTTGGCGCCTGCTTGATTCCAAACTTTCTAGCAAGTCCCAAGTCTTCTTCAGCATCTACGGTTTCAAACGAAATTCCCGATTTTTCTAAAATGCTTTTTGCCATCTTACAGTTGGGACAAGACTTGGTAGTGAATAAATAAGTGCCAAGTTCTGGTAAGTCCTGGTTAGTCAGTACCAAATCGGCTTCAGATACACTCACCGGATGTCTTTCACTTATCAATTTTGAGTTTTCTATGTTGTAGAGCTTACGGTCTTTATATTCCTCGCTCTTTCCTTCGTTCCAGTTTTGTACGGGTCTATAGTAACCTGTGATGCGGCTGTATACCTCAGTTTTTTTATTACACTCAGGACATGTGAACTGCTCCCCAGGAAGATAACCATGGTCTTGGCAAACAGAGTAGGTCGGGGAAAGGGTATAGTAAGGCAGTTTATAGTTTTCAGCTATCTTGCGCACAAGGGCTCCAGCCGCCTTATGGTCGGGAAGTTTTTCTCCTATAAATGCATGAAACACTGTTCCAGAAGTATAAAGAGTCTGCAGCTTGTCCTGTATATCCAAAGCTTCAAAGATATCTTCTGTATACCCTACCGGTAATTGAGAGCTGTTGGTGTAATATGGTATTTTGCCTTTGTCTGAAGCGGTTAATATGTCTGGGTACCGTTCAGAATCATGCTTTGCAAGACGATACATGGTGGATTCTGCCGGTGTCGCTTCCAGGTTGTAAAGGTCACCAAACTCTTCCTGATAATCGGCTAGGCGCTCACGCATATGATTCAGCACTTCCTGCGTAAACTTCTGTGCCTCCTCATTGGCAAGATCCTTCCCAATCCATTTTGCATTAAGACAAGCCTCATTCATTCCTAAAATCCCAATGGTTGAAAAATGATTTTCAAAAGTACCAAGATATCTTTTGGTATAAGGATATAGTCCCTCTTCCAGAAGTCTTGAAATGATGATTCTCTTCGTTCTCAAGGATCTTGCTGAAATATCCATCATTTTATTCAGCCTACGGTAAAAATCTTCAATATCTGCTGCAAGGTAAGCTATCTTCGGCATGTTTATTGTTACAACGCCGATTGAGCCAGTACTCTCACCGCTTCCAAAGAATCCTCCCGATTTTTTCCTTAACTCACGAAGATCCAATCGTAAACGACAGCACATGCTGCGGACATCATTAGGCTGCATGTCGCTGTTTATATAATTGGAAAAATATGGTGTTCCATATTTTGAAGTCATCTCAAATAGCAGTTTATTGTTCTCAGTATCTGACCAGTCAAAATCTTTGGTAATAGAATAAGTCGGTATAGGATACTGGAATCCACGGCCATTGGCATCACCCTCTATCATAATCTCTATAAATGCTTTGTTAACCATATCCATTTCTTTTTTGCAATCCTTATATGTAAATGCCATTTTTTTACCGCCAACAATAGCATTAAGTTCCGCAAGATCATCTGGCACTGTCCAGTCAAGGGTGATATTGGAGAAAGGTGCCTGCGTCCCCCATCTACTTGGCGTATTTACGCCAAATATAAAGGATTCAAGACATTTTTTAGTTTCTTTATATGAAAGCTGATCTGCTTTTATAAATGGTGCCAAGTATGTATCAAATGAAGAAAATGCCTGAGCACCCGCCCATTCGTTTTGCATGATACCTAAAAAGTTGACCATCTGATTGCAAAGTGTTGCAAGATGGCTTGCCGGTGAGGACGTGATTTTTCCCGTTATTCCTCCCAGCCCTTCTTCAATTAGCTGTTTTAATGACCACCCTGCGCAGTACCCTGTCAGCATTGAAAGGTCATGTATATGTATATCCGCTTCTCTATGGGCGTTTGCTATCTCTTCATCATATATTTCCGACAACCAATAATTAGCCGTTATCGCACCGGAATTGCTTAAAATCAATCCCCCCACTGAATAAGTTACGGTAGAATTTTCTTTAACTCGCCAATCATTAACTTTTACATAATTATCCACAATTTCTTTATAATCCAAAATCGTTGATTTCATGTTTCTTATCTTTTCACGCTGTTTTCGATAAAGAATATAACATTTAGCCACGTCGGTATAACCGCCTTTAATCAGTACTCCCTCGACGCTATCCTGAATATCTTCCACGCCTACCATGGAATTCTTTACTTTTGATACATAATCTGATGTTACTTTCAATGCCAGAAAATCAATAATATCCGAATTGTACTCCTTGTTTTGTGCTTCAAAAGCCTTCGTTATCGCAGATGCAATTTTTGACAGATCAAAATTGACAACCTTTCCATCCCTCTTCATGACTTGATACATAACAATCTCTCCTTTATTGATCCAAATTTGCGCTTTAATGTATATATATATTACACCGAGGCTGCACAGGTGTCAATATGAAAAACGCTATATATTGGGTTGTTTTTTATAAAAACATCATTATGTTGTGTTTAGGCGGAATAGCCTTCTTATTACAGCCCTTCCTATTAAACCCCTCTCAACCCAACAAATTTCATTGTCCTCCGAAGAATCCCTGAAAACACTTCCATTTCAACTTTTGAATACCCGGAAAGCCCCGGTTGGATAACGTTTTCTGAATCTTGAAATGTTTGAAGATAATACCGAGAGGCATTTTTTAGCCAGCCAGCTATTTCTTCAAAATCTTTGCTGCCATGAAGTTCTCTGACCACAGTGGTACGGAATTCATAAGGAATAACTTCTGCCATTAAAAATTCCGCACTTTCTTCTATGTACCGGGTATCATAATTTTTAATTCCTATAGTTTTCGGATATTCAGCAATCGAATTTTTTATATCCATCGCCACATAATCAATCAGTTTTTCATTACATAGTTTTTTCAAAAGTACCGGCGAACTTCCGTTTGTGTCCAATTTAACCGCAAATCCCATCTTTTTCACTTTGGTAATAAACGCTATAATTCCATGTTGTAAAAGAGGTTCTCCACCAGTTATACAGACGCCATCAAGAATCCCAACACGTTTTTCAAGAAACTTAAATATTTCTGCTTCCTCTATCATATGATTTTCCTCTGAATTTATAACCAAGGTTTTATTGTGGCAAAATGGGCACCGAAAGTCACAGCCACAGGTAAATATGGTACACGCAACTTTTTCCGGGTAGTCAAGCAATGTTAATTTTTGCAATCCGCAGATTTTCATAATAGCTCCTTTGTTTTTTCACATGCGTAAATTGTATCAAAAAAAAATTAAAAAGTCCAGCAAGATCAACGTTTCAAGTTCTGCCGGGTTGACGGGTTGCCGGGTTAACCTAATAGAGGCCATTATACAAAAATAAGATTTCTGTTTCATTTTATTAACCTATATTTCCATAAAATAAACGAAAATCACCTAACTTTTTTAATTCTGTTAGGTGATCAGTGCTTCAAATGTTGCTTTTCAGGTTAACTTTCCAGGTATATGGGGTTTTTTTCTTTATGGTCCTTCGTAGGTTAACCTTTTGCCAATAAATATATTATAAATACGTATAAAATGTTGAGCTGCTCGCCGACAGTAGCGTTCGCCGACATTTTTCTTTTGATGAACTAGATTGATATATTGAATTAAATCCTAATTTTTTCAAGATATGATGAATACCCACCAGCCAGACTTTTTACATTCTGATACCCCTTTATGGAAAGGTACATTACACCATATAGTGATTGCATCCCACCATTGCAATATATTATAATCTCTTGGTCTTTATCAGGAAGTAACTTTCTATAAGCCCTGGGCATATCCTTCATGAGACAATGGATGGATCCTAAAATACCATCTTTTTTATGCGCGAATTCACTTCGAAGGTCAATAAATGCTATAGGTTGTTTTTCTTTATTACTTTCTGCTCTGTTATTTTTCACTTTTTGATGCAGTTTATCCCAAGAAATCAGATTAAAACTGTTATCCATATTCTCCATAAATGAGTCCTCAACACTTTTATATCCAGGAAGGCCTTCCATTGGTCTGTGCATGGTAACCCTATCTTTTACCAGCCATGTGGTAAAATCCATGGTCAAAGCTTTTTGTATAAGTATATCATGACCAAGACACAATCCCATTAATATGGTGAAGTCTACACTTGAAGAATTTAATATGTTGGCCTGGCCCAATGGATTGCAAGAAATTGAATCTACACATTTCGCACTATCGATTTGTGACTCTTTCAGGCCATCAACCGTACACGAAACCATTACAGGTTCAACTCCTTCATTTTTTAAATACTTTTTTAAAAGAACAGCTTCCTTCTCCATGCCGTAGCAGTAAGCCACACCTAATGTTCGATAGTTTTTCAGGCCAGCATATGCGACAATTTCTTCTAAACGGCTTAAATTTCCTGCTCTTCCATCGTCAACTAATTCTGAAGCAGATCGTATTGTCGTCAATATTTCTTCCTTTTGGTAAAAATCAATATATTCGTGGCTGTAATCCGTACAAGGTATATTTGTTCGACAACCTTTTGCCGTACATAAAGTACAATCCATTTTTTCTCCTCCAGATTACAACTTCCTAGCTTTGACACCATAAAAATTTTCACTTATTATATGTTTGCTGATATCACTATATCCCTTTTGAGTTAGCAAATCAGCCGCTTCCTCATAGGAAATCCTATCTTCCAGTGGCGGGCCATAGGACCCCTGTTTTTTCTCCCATTCAATCATGGAAAAACGGCCTCCGCTCTTCAGCATTCTAGTAATCTCGTTGATCATCCTGTCCTTATCCTTCATCACATGCGCTACATTGCTGATGGTGATGAAATCAACGGAAAAATCTTTCGGTTCCTGTTCGTATTCTTCCGTTCTGATAACCCTTATATTTGACAATCCTATTTCAAAAGCATTTTCGCCCTCTCCATCAAGCATTTCTGGAGATATATCCAAAGCATAAATAACAGGATTTCCTCCTGCCATACCAGCTGTAGAAACTAAAAAATAACCTATGCCTCGCCAACCATCCGGCGATGTATTCACTTTTGAAGAATCCAATGGGTCAAAAATTTTTAAAGGTAACTTTTCTAAGCGCCTTTGTAAATTTTCAAGTTTATAAATAGGTTTTTCGTCAAATTTATGTATCAATTTATATCTCCTCTGATGAATTAAACTTACCAATTTTTATATTATAAGCTTTTGTTCTAAAAATGACTGTGATAATATCACCTTATTCAAGTTTTCAGCGCTGGTTTTTGCATAAAAAAAAACATTCCGAAGAATGTCTTTTTTTAATTGGTGCGCGCGGAGGGACTTGAACCCCCACGGTCACCCGCTAGATCCTAAGTCTAGTGCGTCTGCCAATTCCGCCACGCGCGCACGTTTGGTGACTCCACCGGGAATTGAACCCGGGTTACTGCCGTGAAAGGGCGGTGTCTTAACCTCTTGACCATGGAGCCATAATAAATTTAA
>JBBRXC010000106.1:0-5642 GCA_038248745.1 Peptostreptococcales bacterium
ATTGGCGCAGGGATTCCCTTTGCGAAACTGGATAAGGTGATCGGCATCATGAAGGCTTATTCCAGCTGCGTTGGAGAAGGTCCATTTACAGCAGAGATGTTTGGGGAAGAGGCCGATGCACTGAGAGAAGCAGGCGGAGAATACGGCGCCGCTACCGGCAGGCCAAGAAGAGTTGGTGGGTTTGATGTGGTTGCATCAAAATATGGCTGTCTTGTTCAAGGAGCTGATGAAATTGCATTAACCAAGCTGGATATTCTTTCTTATATGGAAAAAATTCCTGTTTGTACCAGTTATAAAATAGGCGAAAGAATAATTACTGACTTTATTACTGGTGATGAACTTGCTATAGCAGAACCGGTGATCGAGTACTTGGATGGCTTCTGCGAAGATGTGTCTAAATGTAGGAAGGTCAGCGATTTGCCCGTGAAAGCTGTTGAATATATAAAATATATTGAAAAGGCGGTAGGCTGCCATATTAAATATGTATCTGTGGGACCTGCAAGAGAAGACTATATTTTAATGGACTAATAAAATGGCGCTTTGAAAGGAAATTTCCGAAAGAATATGATAGAAAAATAGTATGAATTACAATCCCGAAATAATCTATTGATTATTTCGGGATTTGTTAATAGTTCCTCTATTAAATATAATGTAAATATTCACAAAATTCTAAATAATACTTCTTTATCAAATAGGGCATAAATTGGAAGAAACCGCTTGATACTACTTGATAGTAAGGTTATAATTTGTTTATAAGAATACGTAAATATTTTTAGTTTGAGGAGATAAAATGAAAGATAAAATTCAAAAGGTTTTGGATGAAAAAGTGAATCCTTTGCTGGAAGAACATTATGGTGGAGCAAATCTGGTAGAATTCAAAGATGGCATCGTCAAAGTCAGGTTAACAGGTGCCTGTAGTACTTGCCCTTCAGCACAGAGCACCATAGAAGACGTTGTAAAACAAATAGTGATGGCTGAGTGTGAAGAGGTAGACGATGTCATCCTAGACACATCAATAAGCGAAGATTTATTGGATATGGCCAGAAAAATTTTAAATAAAGAAATGTAAACTGTTTGTTATTTTAATTACTTGACAAAATGTCAGGGAAAAATTTAAATATTTAAGGAGTGATTTTATTATGTTAATGACAGGAGCACAGTATATCGAAAGTTTAAGAAAGCTTAAAACAAGAGTCTATCTTTTTGGCGAAGAAATAACCAATTGGGTAGATCATCCAATGATCAGACCATCTATTGACTGCGTTGCGGTTACTTATGATTTGGCACATGACCCACAGTATACAGATTTGATGACAGCCAAGTCCCATTTGACCGGTGAGACAGTGAACAGATTTTGTAATATACACCAAAATACAGACGACCTGAGAAAAAAAGTAAAGATGCAAAGATTACTTGGACAAAAGACTGCTTCTTGTTTTCAAAGATGCGTAGGAATGGACTCTTTTAATGCAGTTTTTTCCACGACATTTGAAGTGGATAAAAAATATGGCACCACCTATCATCAAAACTTCTTAAAATATTTAAAATTTGTACAGGAAAATGATTTAACAGTAGATGGCGCTATGACAGATCCTAAAGGAGACAGAGGATTATCACCATCAAAACAAAAAGATCCTGACCTGTTCCTTAGAATCGTTGAAAGAAGACCCGATGGAATAGTCATCAGGGGGTCAAAAGCACATCAGACAGGTTCTATCAATTCCCATGAGCATTTAATCATGCCAACAATGGCAATGGGTGAAGATGACAAAGATTATGCAGTATCCTTCGCATGTCCGACAGATGCTGACGGAATCTTCATGATTTACGGTAGACAGTCCTGTGATACAAGAAAATTGGAGCCAGGAGCTGATGTGGATCTTGGAAATCACAAGTATGGCGGGCAGGAAGCATTAGTCGTGTTTGACAATGTATTTATTCCAAACGACAGAATTTTCCTTTGTGGAGAATATGACTTTGCTACCATGCTGGTAGAGAGATTCGCTGGGTATCATAGACAGTCTTATGGCGGATGTAAGGTTGGTGTGGGCGATGTGATCATCGGTGCAGCAGCACTTGCAGCTGATTATAATGGGGCTTCAAAAGCAACACACATTAAAGATAAGCTGATTGAAATGACCCATCTAAATGAAACATTATACTGCTGCGGTATTGCCTGTTCAGCAGAGGGATATCCAACAGCAGCAGGGAACTTCCAGATTGACCTTTTGCTTGCAAACGTATGTAAACAGAATGTTACTAGATTCCCTTATGAAATCGTCAGACTTGCAGAAGATATTGCAGGCGGATTAATGGTAACCATGCCTTCAGAGAGAGATTTTAAATCTGATCTGCCTGTTGGAAAGAATGGCGAAACCATTGGCGATATCTGCAACAAGTACTTCGCAGGTTCCCCAACTTGCACAACTGAAGAGAGAATGAGAGTTCTTAGATTCCTGGAAAACATTTGTCTGGGTTCAGCTGCAGTTGGATACAGAACGGAATCTATGCATGGCGCAGGATCTCCACAGGCGCAAAGAATCATGATTGCCCGTCAAGGAAACATTGAAGGCAAAAAAGCGCTTGCAAAGGCTATTCTTGACATAAAATAGTTTTAAGAGAGAGTGACAAGCCGCCCGGCAATGCCGGACGGCTTATTTACCAAAAGGAGACTGCAAAATGAAATGTGGCGTAAAGTTTTGCGGAGGGTGCAATCCTAAATATGACAGAGGTGCGGCTTATGAGATTATCAAGCAGAACCTTCAGGATGAAATTCAATTTGAACACGCTCAAGAAGGCATAATATATGATATTTTGTTGATAATTGGCGGTTGTACTAGTTGTTGTGCCTCCTATGATACCTATATTGCCAAAAGAGGGATTATTAAAATTTGGCTGACAGAGGATATAGAAAAAACAATACAAATTCTAAAAGATTTTTAATAATAGTTGAAAATGGAGGATAATTACATTGAATTGGAAAAAAATATATGAAGACAGACAGTGTACTGCTGATGAGGCTGTCAAACTGATCAAATCAGGAGATAAAGTTGGATTTGCCCATGCTGTGGCAGAGCCACCAATTTTAGTAGAAGCTATGGTAAAAAATGCTGCAGCGTATAAAAATGTGGAAATCAATCATATGGTTACACTAGGAAAAGGTTTGTACTCAAAACCAGAGTATAAAGAGAATTTCACTTTTAACGGTTGGTTTTCTAGCCCGACAACAAGAGAATCCATTGCAGAAGGACATGGGGATTTTACGCCTGTATTTTTCCACGAAGTACCATCTTTTATTAGAAAAGACATCTTCCATTTGGATGTATTTATGACAATGTTGTCTCCGCCAGATGAACATGGATATTGTTGTATTGGTGTTTCATCAGATTATTCTATGCAAGGAATGAAATCGGCAAAAATCGTTTTGGCAGAAATAAACGACCAAGTGCCAGTAGTGTACGGAGATACTTTTATACATGTGAGTAAAATTGATAAATTTGTTTTAACCTCTCACCCGTTACCTGAATTGGGTCTTCCGAAGATTGGTGAAGTAGAAGAAGCCATTGGGAGAAACTGCGCCACGTTGATCGAAGATGGTTCTACACTTCAACTTGGTATTGGTGCCATTCCGGATGCTGTTTTACATTCATTAAAACACAAGAAAGATCTTGGCATTCATTCAGAAATGATTTCTGACGGTGTTGTTGATCTTTTTGAAGCAGGGGTTATCAATTGTTCGAAAAAGGGACTCGACCCGAATAAAATGATGATTACGTTTCTGATGGGTACAAAAAGACTGTATGATTTTGCAGAAAAAAATCCAATGGTTGAACTTCGTCCTGTTGATTATGTGAATCATCCTTGTGTAGTTGCACAATGTACCAATCTGGTTTGCATCAATGCTTGTATGGCAGTTGATTTCATGGGTCAGGTTGTTTCTGACAGCATTGGGATCAGACAGTTTTCAGGTGTGGGCGGACAGGTTGACTTTGTAAGGGGTGCTGCCATGTCATTAGACGGCAAAGGAAAAGCCATTATAGCCATGCCTTCAGTTGCCAAGAAAAAAGATGGAACAATGATCTCAAAAATCACGCCTTATATTGATAAAGGTGCCGCGGTTACAACTTCAAGAAACGATGTTGATTATATTGTAACAGAATACGGAATCGCTGAATTGAAAGGAAAATCCTTAAAGCAGCGCGCTAGAGCGCTAATAAATATAGCCCATCCGGACTTCAGAGAAGAACTTAAAGGTGAATTTGAGAAAAGATTTAACGCTAAATTTTAAAACTAAATTTAAAAACTGAATTTTAAAGAATAGAAAGAGAGAGGTATAACATGCAAGCATTAAGAGTTGTTCCTAAAATATATTACTTCGATACATTTAAGGAATTTAATGAAGAATTTAAAATTGGAAAGAATGATTTACTGGTTACTAATGAATGGATGTATACGCCTTATGTAGCACCCCTTGGCATCGACACAAACGTCATATATCAAGAAAATTTTGGGGCAGGTGAGCCTTCGGATGAAATGATTGATGCCATGGCAAAGGAAATGAAGAAATATGAATTTGATAGAATTGTGGCATTCGGTGGCGGTACGATTGTTGATATCTGTAAAATTCTTGCGCTTGACGTTCCTGAAAAATCAATTGATTTGTTAACAGGTGCTGTTGCGCCAGTGAAAGTTAAAAAACTGTTGGTGGTGCCAACAACTTGTGGGACAGGAAGTGAAGTAACGAATGTTGCAATCGCTGAACTGAAATCCCTTCATACCAAAAAAGGCATTGCTGTTGATGAAACATACGCAGATATTGCAGTACTGGTTCCAGAAACTATTAAGGGGTTGCCTTATAAATTTTTTGTAACCAGTTCAGTGGATGCACTAATCCATGCGATTGAGTCTTATCTTTCTCCAAAAGCTTCTCCATTTACTGAAATGTATTCATTGCAGGCAATCGAAATGATCATGGCTGGCTATAAGGAAATCGTCGCCAAAGGACCTGATGAGAGATTGAATCATCTAAAGAATTTTGTGTTGGCATCTTGCTATGCAGGTATTGCGTTTGGCAATGCTGGTTGTGCAGCAGTTCATGCCATCTCTTATTCAATAGGTGGCGCCTTCCACGTTGCCCACGGAGAAGCTAATTATCAGTTCTTCACTGAAGTGTTTAAAATGTATATGAGGAAAAATCCAAATGGTAAAATCAAGCAGGCAAATAAAATATTTGCTGATATTCTTGGATGTACCGATGGACCTGAAGTTTATGATGAACTTGAAAAGTTCCTGAATAAATTAATCGTTAAAAAGCCTTTAAGAGAATATGGCATGGTGGAAGCACAAATAGATGAATTCACAACGAGTACTGTTGCTAATCAGCAAAGACTACTTGCAAACAACTATGTTCCGTTTTCCGATGAAGAGATCAGAGAGATTTTTGCCAATCTTTATTAATTCATTTAAAAAAAGGGCAGTCAATTTATTTGACTGTCCTTTTTTATTGAATGAACAGATGAAATAGGATATAATCATGATAAGTATTTCAATTAGTAGGAAAGTTGGTAGATGATGAATAATTTAAGAGTAAATGAAACAAGTAAAAATATCAGAGCCCTGGCGTTTCAGGCGTTAAAAGGAAA
>JBBRXC010000107.1:0-5423 GCA_038248745.1 Peptostreptococcales bacterium
TCCGTTTCGTGAGGCGAACCCGTGTTAGCGGTTGATTTTTTTTATTTTTCCCCATATCGACCCCACAGGTAAAGGATTGAATCAAGATGGTAAGGAGTTATTCCTATTGAATCAGCAATTTTTTGAGACAATATGAAACTCTCTTTCGGGTTTTGATCGCATTTCTTTAAATGAGAAATTAGTTCTGGAAATTCTTTCCGGAAATGATGATCGACTTTAACATATCTTGTAAAGCCTATCTCTTTAAAAAAATCGCAGACTAAAACAGGGCCAAGATTATAAATCGGAACGGAAAAGTTCTTTGCTAAATTCCACATTTCAGATGGAGAAGTAACATTCTCTATTTTTTGGTAGAAGGGATCCAGACCATTTTTTATTTCTTCTGAAAGTTGTTTTGATCCTGAAATCAAGACAGAAATGATTCTTGGTTTAGGCTGATTGCTTGAAAGGTCATAATTTTCCTTTGCCTGTATTCTTGAGGCTAATTTGAATAGAGATTCTGGGTACCAGTTTGAATCCTTGAAAAATGCGCCGTCATCAAATGCTCTACTTAAAGCAATATGAATAGTGTCCCTCATGGGAATATTTTTAATAAACGAAGCAAGATATCTTCGAAGTATTGCATAACTAAAAGCACTTGTACAGAATTGTTTAGTCAAGGTTATTGCATCTGCTGGACGAGAAGGAGTATCCCATTTTTCAAGAATCGATTGAATACGAATTCTTTCGGATGGAATCATAGTGAAAGTGTTTTCGTACGATCTCTCAATAAGAATTGTCCTTCTTCTGTCAATTTCAATCTGAATTTTCTTGTACAGGTCTAGATTATCCATTTTCTTGTTTTAGTTGTAGCTAAGTCCTTTATATGTGCACTAAAGGTAAATAATATATCCCTCTTCCAGGAGTCTTTGTTCTCTTTTTGGTGTTTATGAATACTATGTTAGCATTATTCAAAGATTATCAAAAGGACTGTGGATCTCTGTAATAATTGCCGTCAAAATTGCTTGATATAGTTTCCGGATCTGCCGTGGATCGCTCCGGGACCCGCTAAATAACGGCCGTCATTTTTGCCAGGGAGCAAAAATGTATAATCAATCATTTCGGCATGGGCTTTTGCGGGCGAAATGGTAGCGACCAGCACCTTTAATGCATTGAAAAAATTCTTAATCAATGTTTTTTCCCCTATAAACTTCTTGAAAATGACAAAAACAAAATCAAACGGAAAAAAGAAAAAGCAAGAGCAAAAAGAATTAAACACAAGGGGGCGAGGCGACCGATTTTATAACTATTAGATTATTAAGAATATAAGAAATTTCTGTTTGAGATCTCGTCGAGGATCCACAGCTCCGGGATATCCTTTTCACGAATCCGGTGAAATTCTAAGATTCATTGAGCAGAAAAAACTCGACGCCAGAAAAATGCTTGAAAACGCCGCAGACTCCCACTTGTTGGGTGCCGTTGCGCACGAAACAATGAATTTAGCGGTGTGCCAGCAGTTTACGTAAATCTTCGACAGGGAGAGGGACTGGTGTATTTTTAACATGAACCATTGCATGACAGTTTGCACAAAGCAAAGCAATATCATCAAGCGTTGTTCTTGTCACACCCGAAGAAATTAGTTTGCAATGATGTGCGACGATGTAATCTTGTCCGATTTTGCCGTATGTTTTTCTAAAATTGAAACCACAAACTTCACAACAATAATCTGAGTTGGCTTTTTTCGCTTGTATCAAAGCACGGTTACGACTCCGAAAAATCGCTTCTTTTCTATAAGTCTCGCCTTCAGTGGCTTCTACTTGCCGATTATATTCACTGACTTTTTCAACTTCGGCTTCTAATTTTTTCTCATCATCAGGAGAAAGTGGTTTCACGGTCCATTGTTCTGCGCCAAGAAGGATATTTATTGCAGGAAACTCAGATACCCATTCCACTGGAACTTGGTGCGCCCAGGGGTCGCCATATGGGTCTACCAAACGAAACTTTGAGTCGAATTGATATGAACCTTTCACAACTCCTTTACTTACAATCTTTGTCCCTTGCTTTACAAAGATAATATCGCCTGCTTTCATTTCATATGCGACTCGGCGCAAACTGACTTTTTGAGTTGAACTTAACTGTTTCCATAATTCTTCCGGTTCACCGTAAGAATATTGCGAAAGGTCAGTTTTAACGAGCGGTAAATACGTGATTGCGGCAATACCCAGACGAAAGCAATCTGGCCACATTTCTTTTCCTTGATTTCCAGCACGAAACGACATTCTCCAAATTGCCATCTTTGATTTCTCTCTTTTTACAAGATTATGCTCGCAACCACCCAACTACTAAATAGGCTGCGAAATTATAGTCTATTACTCGTTAGACATTTGTTTAATAAATTAATTATTAAATAGTTATGAAATAATTCATTTGAGTAAATACTGCAAAACAAAAATTTATAACTCTACAATAAAAGTAAAACTTTAAAATGACAAAATATCCACCATTCCAAAAAAACAATGAAGAGAAAAATCAAACAGCATGGCAAGACCTAAACAATTATAGACCCTCAAACTTCCCTATAAGCTTTTTAGGGTGCACTGGCTGGCCGAGTTATTTCCCGTCCTGATCTTGGGGTTTTTAAGGACCCCAATCAGGACGAGAATAACTCTACCGGTTTGCCACGGCTGTTTTATTCGCCCACGCCTTATGCTTTCATCTTTTTCCCTTTTGCTCCTTACGGAGCGTTTCGGATGGGCCACCACGCAGCAAGCCGCAGGGTAGCTTTTGCCCGAAACGAAGTGAAGGGAAAAAGATAGCAAGCGGGAACCTCACTTCGTGAGATTCTGCTTGCCCTCTACGAGGGGGAAACAGGGCTAAAGCCCTGTTTAAGAAGAGAATACAATATTTTTGTTTTATGCTAAAAACAACTATATTTGTTTAATGAATAACATTATTAAATATAATTATCTGATAATCAATTTAAAAAATAGTTACTATGGCAACTATTAATGTGGATGAAGCCACCAGAGAGGACCTAAAGACGTATTGTAAAAAACAAGGAATTACCCAGGGCGATTTTGTAAAATATACCCTGACATATTTTCGAAAATCCGGGATCAACCCGGCTGATCCGCCCGAGAGCGTGAAAGAAGAAATTGCAAAAATTGAAAAAAGAGTAAGTCAGCTCATAGGGTTTCAAAGGACCTTCGAACGAGATAACTTACTACCACTGCTCGAGGCGTTGACCAAAACCGAAGGAAAGATAGATCAGCATTTTTCAACCCTTCCCGAAATGCTTAGTGGTACGCTTAAAGAAGTTACTACCATAAGTAAGTTGATAGCTAAACTCGAGCAGTCGATTAACAGCACACTGCGAAATCTATTCGACCAGTTTGGACAAAAACAAGAGACCATAGTCAGGCAGTACAAGGATCTGACGGATAAGGTTAATATTATCATGGAGCATGGCGCAGCCGTCGGGATGACAGGCAGCAGCATTATTGACCGTCACAGAAAACAAAATAAATAGATTAATCCATGTTTATTAAGTTTGATAAACCGAAAACAGATAGCAAGGGCAAGCTTGCCAGCTCAGGGAGCTCGTCAGCTTTTGTGAACTACCTGGGGAAAGAGGACGCAGTACATATTGAACAGGGACAGCAGCCTGAGCAATGGTTTAGTAATGGCCGGGATGAATGTCACCCTGCAGAGGTTAGGTCAGCTATCGACAGCGATCGCCAGGGCATTGGCAAAAATGAAGGCAAGTTTGCAACAGGAAGCATCAATCCTACAGAGCAGGAGTGGAAAGCCCTGGGAAATACCGAGGCACAGCGGCTGGAGAACTTTAAGTCATGGATACAGAAAGATTTTAACCAGGAGTTCGCGGGGAACTTCAAGAAGCTTGACAAAGCGGGGAAGGAGGTAACAATAGAACCCGAAAACGTAAAAATGTACTACAAGGTTGAACACGACCGCTACTACAGCGGACGTGACCAGGAGGTAAAGACAGGATTGAAATTGCAGGGCGACCCCAAGGAGGGTTTTAACGTGCATTGTCATTTTATTGCAGGACGTAAAACGTCAGATGGTAGAAACCGAATCAGCCCGACCACCAACAACCGCAAGGAGTTTGACAGAGACAGATTAACCCTGAGAACAGAGCAGAGCTTCGACCAGAGAGCAGGCTACGACCGGCCGCTTAAAGAGTCCTACCAGTACATGAATACCATGAAAAACGGTACCGGATTGCAAAAATCGGAAATGTTACAGAAAGCCGTAACAGAAGAGCTTAATCCTGGAGTTCTGTTAAAAAGCAAAGATCTGGACAAATTAATTAGCCCGGAGAAGATCCTGGAGAAGGTTAAATTAATCCCGCCCAAACTATCAAGGGGACTGAGCATCTAAATGCGTTAAAACAGGATTTATGATACAATTAATTATTTTCATTTTCGGTACTATCGGTAAGCTTATGGGCAAGCTTTTTAGCAATAGAGGGTGTCTTGTTTCTTTCATCATTGTCAGTGTTGTGGTTTTTTATATTCTAGGGAAAGGAGCTCAAGTACATAACTATGAACTGCAAAAAGCACATCCGGAACTTTTAAAAAACGTCATACAGGATAATCCCTCTTCTTATTTTGCACAACATATTCCCGGAATTCTATTTTGGAGTTTTATTATCGTCTCTATCGCCCTTTACATCAAGAGAAAGTTTAAAAAGAAAGACCCAGCGAAGGGCATCGGTAAACCCCTCCCATCGAAAATAAGCAAGGATTTAGCCAACCCGTACACTCTTAAGCTTCAAACACAAGGTGAGGATCTGATGATAAATAACCCCTTTCGGGGCATTCTCTGCATCGGCAGCGCGGGGAGCGGAAAGAGTGAATCTATTCTAAGACAGCTCATGAAATCGGCTATTGATAACGAATTTTGTGGCATTATCTACGACTTTAAATCTCCAACCCTTACCAATGAGTTAGAAGGCTTTCTAAGTCAAAAAACGTCAAGGTTTAAACACTACAATATAAACTTTAACGACCTGGAGCGATCTAACCGGGTGAACCCCCTGGACCCCCGCTATATAATTAATGCAAGTTATGCCAGGGAATTTTCAACCGCGATCATCAACAACCTGCTACCCGAGAGCCTTGAAAGGAAAGACTTCTGGGTTAGAAGCTGTACGGATGTTCTGGCTGCAATAATTTTCTACTTATCGAGGGAATTACCAGAGTACAGCACCCTGCCCCATGCCGTGGCCCTTGTTTTGACAGATGAAAGAAAAATTATAAGCCTGCTATCAAATAATCTTCAATGCTCTGGAATGGTTAAGAGCTTAGAAACAGCGTTAAACAACGATTCCAGAGAGCAGCTAAGCGGTGTTATCAGTACGCTTCAAAGTGCAATGAGTGTTTTAAATACCCCGGAGATTTTCTATCCGCTAAGTGGAA
>JBBRXC010000108.1:0-5374 GCA_038248745.1 Peptostreptococcales bacterium
AGGATCTTTAATAGGTGCACTCGTCATGTCTTCTTTAGTAAGTGGAATGAACCTTATGGGCGTGGGAATATACTACCAGTATATTATTAGAGGGGCTGTTCTAGTAGTAGCCGTTATATTTGACGTAACTACAAGAAATTCAGCAAAATCTGTATAAAATACATTAAAAATAAAATATCCTTGCAGCCTTGGTTTGATTCTCCTTCTTTCCAGGGCTGCATATTTTTTTTGCATCTGTATTAATTTTTCTTGATGAAAACAAACAAAAATGGTAAAATATAACAATAAAAAAGGAGATATAAATGGAAATAAATGATCTGACAATGGATATCTTAATAATAGCGGCTAGTGTGGCGGTGGGGTTTTTAGCAGGGTATTTTGCTGTTTATGCTTTTAATAAATTCCCTGCAATCTGGTTTTGTGAATATGGGGAGAAACCTGACAAAAAAATGCTTTCAGAAGAAGCACAGAGAATTCGAAGTTACCCGTGGAAGCCCGCTCTGGCTATGATATTTACTGTGATCTGTATAAAACTAGGGATTGAAAACTGGCAGTTTGCTATCCCTGCAATCATTGCGATATGGGTAATCGTTGAGATTATTATTGCGGACAAGCTGTATATGATTATACCTGATCAGTTTATTATTCTTTTGGCTGTTACCGGTTTTGGATTTATCCCTTTTTATGACAACTTTTTGGCACCCATATGGGGAACTCTATTAGGATTGGCACCAATGATTTTGATTTATCTAATTGGAAAACTGTTTTTTAAAAAAGAAATTATGGGATTTGGGGACGTAAAACTGATGGCTGCATTAGGATTTCTACTTGGTCCTTTTGGAATCATCTTTACTTTTATAGTTGGATTTATAAGCAGCGGAGCTTTTTTCGGGATTGCTTTGCTCTTGAAAAAAATCAAGATAAAGGATGAAGAACCACTGGGTCCATTTCTTGGGATTGCAGCCATACTCTATCTGGTTTTTTATAAAGATTTACACATGTTTCTAAATATTGTATAATGATTGGACTCATCGAGTTATTTTAACAGTAATAAACAATACAGAAAGAGGATATATATGATTACAAGTAAACAAAGAAGCTTCCTGAGAAGCCTCGCCCATGAAATTGAACCTTCAGTGTTTTTAGGGAAAAGTGGACTGACACAAAATGTAATAGATGAAATTGATGTAAACCTGGAAAAAAGAGAGATTGTCAAAGTTAAACTTCAAGAGGGCTGTGAATTAACGCCAAAAGAAGTGGCCAATAAAGTAGGTGAAACTCTTGGCGCGGAGTTTATTCAGGCAATAGGTCGTAAGTTTACACTCTACAGAGAGTCGGAAGACTATAAAAAAATTGAACTTCCTAAAGTTGCGAAAGCATCAAGGAGTTCAAAGAAGTGAAAAATCTGCTACTTAAAATTGAATATGATGGCAGTAATTTCTTCGGTTGGCAGAGACAGATGGAAGCAAGAACCGTTCAAGGCGATTTGGAGAAAGCATTAAGTGAAATTTGTGGGTCGAAAATCCTAATAAATGGAGCCAGCAGGACAGATGCAGGGGTTCACGCATACGCCCAGACGGCAAGCTTTAAAGGAGAGTGGACGATCCCGACTGATAAAATTCTGGTGGCGACGAATAATCTGCTCTCTGGGGGGCAAAATCATGTCGGATCAGTTGGAGATGTGAGAATAATTAGCATCGATGAAGTTGCGTTAGACTTTCATGCCAGATATAATGCGAAAGGTAAAACGTATATTTACAAAATAAGAAATTGCTACGAAAAAGATGTATTTGACAGAAATTATGCTTATCAAATAGTCAAACCATTGAATCTGGCGTTTATGGAGAAAGCAGCCAGAGATGTAGTGGGAACCCATGATTTTAAGTGCTTTCAGGCAATGGGTGGAAAAGAATTGAAATCAACCGTTAGGACTATATCAAACATGCAGATTTATGAAGACATTCTTGAAGAAGAAGAAAATCCGGGCGGATTTCATGATAGAATTATTACGATTGAAATAACCGGAAATGGTTTTCTATATAATATGGTAAGAATAGTAACCGGTACGCTGGTGGACATTGGGCTTGGAAAAATAGGACAGCGGGGCATAGCAAAAGCAATTGAAAGTATGGATCGAGAAAAAGCAGGGCACACTGCACCACCGCAAGGACTGTATTTGTCAGAAATATTTTATTGAAAATAGCAGGATATATGTCACGGATCTAATTCCGTGACATTATCACTTAAATTTTGTATACTAGAAATAATAGATACAGTGAACAAGATGTTGGGAGGATACAATGGATAGACCAAACTGGGATGAATATTTCATGGAAATGGCTGAGTTAACTTCAAAGCGTTCTACATGTATTAGAAGACAAGTAGGAGCGGTGATTGTAAAAGAAAAGCATATTATTGCCACTGGATATAATGGCGCCCCAAGAGGGGTCAAGCATTGTGAAGAAAGAGGCGGTTGCCTTAGAGAAAAACTGAACGTGCCTTCGGGAGAGAGACATGAATTGTGCATGGCTGTTCACGCGGAGCAGAATGCAATTATACAGGCAGCTACATTAGGGCAGAGCATTGAAGGCGGCGTTATATATGTAACCCATCAACCTTGCGTTATTTGCGCCAAGATGATTATAAATGCTGGTATAAAGAGAATTGTTGTGCGGGAAGGATATCCTGATCAGTTGTCAAGAGATATTCTTGCTGAGGCAGGGCTTAGAATTGTAATGTTAGGAGAATAATAGGGGATTATAATGAATTTTATATTTATATTTTTTACGGCTTTTATATTATCATTAATATTTTCGCCTGTAGCTATATGGCTTGCGCCAAAAATTGGTGCAGTAGATATACCGAAGGATGCTAGAAGAATGCATACGAAACCTATGCCCAGATTTGGCGGGTTGGCAATATTTATCGGAGCGATGACAGCGATCACCGTTTTTATGGGGGATAACCCAAGAGTAACAGGGATACTTATTGGTGGTGTTTGCATCTATGCACTTGGCGTTTTCGACGATTTAAGGGGAATGCCAGCAAAGGTTAAACTTTTTGGGCAGATTGGCTGTGCATCTATTGCATTTGCTTTTGGTACTAGAATTCAGTTCATTACAAATCCTTTTGGAGATGGACATAGTTATTTAGTGGGTGTTACGGGTTTTATCATAACGATCATCTGGATTGTAGGAATCACGAATACTGTGAATCTGATTGACGGCCTAGATGGGCTTGCGGCAGGGGTTGCGTTTATCGCATCCTTATCTATATGTTATACAGCTTATATTCATGGAATGTATGAAGTAGCTTTAGCAATGCTTGCAATTGCAGGGGGAGCCCTCGGTTTTCTGCCGTTTAATTTTCATCCTGCAAAAATATTCATGGGAGATGGTGGATCCTTGTTTTTAGGATTTATGCTTGCAGCCTTTTCTATTATGGGACCGGTAAAAGGTGCGACTATTTTTGCAACCTTGGTACCTGTTTTAGTTCTTGGCATTCCAATTTTTGATACGGCATTTGCCATACTGAGAAGATTAATTAACAAAAGACCGATTATGGAGGCTGACAAAGGGCATTTACATCATCGGATGATGGCTGTAGGACTGGGACAAAAGAGAACGGTGTTGATGATTTATGGAATAAGTGCAGTGATGGGTATCGCCGCTATTCTTTTCAGCAGAGATTTATTTATTGAAACCATAGGATTAATTGTAGCAGCATCAACATTTATTTACATATACATTACAGACTCAAGTACGCAGAAGTTAGGAATAGAAGCGATTGATATTGCAGCCGAAGAAGAGGAATAATAACATGAAAGTAATGACCGTTTTTGGAACAAGACCTGAAGCCATTAAAATGGCACCTTTAGTAAAAAAATTAGAAGAGGCAGAGGACATAGAATCCGTCTTATGTGTTACAGCACAGCATCGAGAAATGTTAGACCAGGTATTAGAATTATTTGAACTAAAACCTGATTATGATTTAAATATTATGAAGCCAAATCAGACGATCAGTATGATTACCTCCAATGTTATATTGGGGCTTGAAGAGGTTCTTAAAAAGGAAAACCCGGACATTGTGCTTGTTCACGGAGATACAACGACAACTTTTGTGACCGCCCTTGCCAGCTTCTATCAGCAAATCAAGGTTGGGCATGTTGAGGCTGGATTAAGAACCTATGATAAATATTCTCCCTACCCAGAAGAGATTAACAGGGTGTTGACCGGTCATATTGCGGATTTTCATTTTGCGCCAACAAAGACAAATGCTGAAAATCTCTTAAAAGAAGGAATGAAACAGGAAAATATTTTCATAACAGGGAATACTGTTATTGATGCACTTTTAACCGTTGCAGGCAAGCCATATGAATTTGAAGACAGCACCTTAAAATCACTGGATTTTGAAAACAAAAGAGTGATCACAGTTACCTGTCACCGACGGGAAAATCTAGGCGAAAATATGGTGCAAATTTTCGGGGCAATTAAGTCAATTGTTTCAGAATTTAAAGATGTTGAAATTGTCTATCCAATGCATATGAACCCTAAAGTCAGAGAAACTGCAAACAGAATACTTGATGGCGTGGATCGGATTCATTTGATTGAGCCGCTGGAATATCAGCCGTTTGTCAATTTGATGGCAAAATCTTATTTTATTGTTACTGATTCCGGCGGGATGCAGGAAGAGGCGCCATCATTAGGGAAGCCGGTTCTGGTTGTAAGAAAAGAAACGGAAAGACCAGAAGCAGTGGCAGCAGGAACGGTGAAGCTGGCAGGTGTTGATGAGAAGACGATTTACACAATGATGAAAGACCTACTTTCAAATAAAGAAAGCTATCAAAGCATGGCCTTTGCGGCAAACCCCTATGGAGACGGACATGCCTGTGAAAGGATTGTTGACATATTAAGAACAAAGCTAACATAATAATTGAGACGAAACCTCTTTATAGAACGTTAATTAAACTGGCTTTGCCTATTGCAGCGCAAAGCCTTATTTCGTCGACTTTAAATTTAGTAGACAATCTAATGGTCGGGAGCATTGGGGAAGCAGAGCTTGCAGCGGTTGGAATAGCCACCCAGCTGTATTTTGTGCACTTTATGCTAATGTTTGGCTTTACTAGCGGTTCTGCCACGTTTATGGCGCAGTTCTGGGGAGCAAAAAATGTAGCAAATATCCGAAAAACAACCGGGTTTGCGATTAGCATTTGCGGGTCGATTAGCCTGATATTCTTTGGTTTCGCTTTTTTTGCACCAAGAGTTGTCTTATCTGTTTTTACTGATATCCCTTCGATTATTAACCTTGGAGAAGGATACGTGCGAGTTGTGGCCCTGACCCTTTTAATGATAAGTATAACAGTGCCTTTTACGGC
>JBBRXC010000109.1:0-5352 GCA_038248745.1 Peptostreptococcales bacterium
ATCGGAATATCTGTTGCCGACCATCATTGACGGGCTGATTAAGAACGGCACGACGAAGGTGAAGCTTCTTGAGACGAATGATACGTGGTTGGGATTGACGTATAAAGAGGATAAGCAGGTAGTTCTGGAGGCCATTAAAAAACTAGTGGATAAAGGCATGTATAAAGAAAAACATATGGAGTAGAATAAAAGGAGGCTGTGATGGAAGATAGAATTTATGTATCTTGGGAAGCCATTGGAAGTTTTATAACTGCTGCGTTAGAGAAGGTGGGAGTTCCTCAGGAGGACGCCCTCATTTGTGCAGAAGTTTTAATGGAAAGCGACAGGCGAGGTATTGAAAGCCACGGATGTAACAGGTTTAAACCCATCTATATAGACCGAATCCGGGATGGCATCATGAATCCGGTCACCCAGTTCGATATCATACGTGAAACCCCTACAACGGCTGTGGTTGATGGCAATAATGGCATGGGAATGGTGATTAGCCATAAAGCCATGTTGATGGCTATTGAGAAGGCAAAAAAGAACGGGATGGGTATGATTGCCGTCAGGAATTCTACACATTACGGGATTGCCGGGTATTACACCACCATGGCCACAAAAGAAGGGCTCATTGGCATCACTGGTACGAATGCTAGACCCTCCATTGCGCCAACCTTTGGCGTGGAAAATATGCTGGGGACAAATCCTTTAACATTTGGATTGCCTTCAGATGAAGATTTCCCATTTGTTCTAGATTGTGCCACAAGCATCACGCAGCGGGGCAAGATTGAATACTATGCTCGCGCAGGGCAGGAAACGCCGGCTGGAATGGTGATTGGGCAAGACGGAAATACGATGACAGATAGTGCACAGATCTTAAAGGCGTTATCAAACGGCACAGCAGCTTTTGCGCCACTGGGCGGAATAGGTGAAGAGCTTGGGGGATATAAGGGATATGGGTATGCCACGGTGGTAGAAATTCTCTCTGCAGCACTGCAGGCGGGAAGCTTCATGAAAATGCTCACCGGTATAGGACCAGAGGGAGAAAAGGTCCCTTACAATTTGGGACATTTCTTTATGGTTATTGATCCGGAAGCCTTTATGGGAAGAGAAGTCTTTGAAAAAACCACCGGAGATATTTTAAGACAATTACGATCTTCGCAGGTTTCTCCAGGAGAAAAACAGATTTACACTGCCGGAGAGAAGGAATACTTGGTCTGGCTAGATAGAAAGGACAAAGGGGTTCCTCTGGGAGAAATAATGAGGAAAGAGTTGATGAAAATTCGGGATGAGCTTGAAATGGATTTTATTTTCTCTTTTGAAATGAAATAAGGAGACAGAAGATATATTTATGATATAGAAATGTGTATGGTGCCATGAGTAGATTAGAAAAAATAATTGTAGCCTGTATTGTCATAGTACTATTTTTATTTGGTAGATCTTTGATGCTGAATTCTCAATATCAAGGGTTTATTTCTGATCCGGTTCAGGTGAATTTAACCAATTACCAAGAGGTCTTTATCCCAGGTAAAGAGGGAGAAGTCAAGGCAACCCTTGTTGCGGAGTATACCATTGAAGCGGTTGTGAAGGGTACGCAAAAGTATTCAGATTATCCATCACAAATAGCTTCTCGTGATTTTATCTTGGCCTGGGGTGAATTAAACAAAAAAGAGGTAGGCAAGTATATTAAATATTCTCAAAGTGGGCGGTGGTATTACTACAGATATTTTGAAGGGCTGCCAGTCAGTGTTGATTACATAGGAGGCCATTCTGCCAACGTACATATCATTCATAAAGACGAGGAAGTTCTCAATGAAATCAAGAAGATAGATAAGGGTGATCATGTAATACTTCATGGATATTTGGTGAATGTGAACTTCAAGGATGGTCCGTGGAACAGCAGTTTGTCCAGGAACGACACAGGAAACGGTGCCTGTGAAATCATGTATGTCACTTCGGTAGAACGCTGATTTGGCATAGCTTGATTTTGTTCCTGATACTGTTTTTGTTTCGCGTTTTTTACTTTTAGCATCTATTAATATATAAATAAATTAATGTAAAACGATAATTAGTTATTGTATTATGCATAAAATCATGATATGCTAAAAAAATACAAAACTAATAAAAATACAGGAGGCGTTTTATGTTAAAAGTATTCGATCAGTATCAGAAAGTTAGGCCGATTCTTATTATTTACCAGGCATGTCTTGGTGTTGTAATATTATGGACCTGCATAGGGTTGGTTATCCCCATTTTAAACATGCTAGCCATTATCCCATTGGCATCCTTGAAAGAAGGGTGGATGGTTCTTTTTCTGCCGAACATCCAAATGACATTGGGCTCAATCATTTTACCGGAGGTATTACAGAGTCAATATACAGCACAAATCCTTATGTATTTGAGTCTTTCAGCTCTGCCAATCTTAATGTTACTCTACTATTCTTGTCTCCAATTAAAAAAAATATTCGAAAATTTCGAAGTGAAAAATGAAGCATTTACAAAAGTGAATGCGACTTCATTTAAAAATATTGGAATTGCGGTAGTATTTGCAGTTGTTATTCAGTTTGCCATTGATTTTGGCTATGGTTCATTTCTTTCTCTGATTATTAATACTTATGAAAGAAGTTCTTCGGATATGACGGGGATATTTCTTAATGTGCCAATGATCTTTTCAGGAATGCTGGTAGCTTCCATATTTTTTGGTTTGGCAAATATGTTTTCTAAGGGCGTAGCACTCAAAGAAGATAACGATTCTATTATATAAGGAGGTGGACTGATGATTATAGTGCGATTGGATCGGATCATGGCTGACCGAAAGATATCATTGCGTGAACTGGCAGAAAGAGCAGAGATTACTAATGTCAACTTATCCCTCATTAAAACTGGAAAAGTAAAAGGGATTAGGTTTGGAACATTGAGTAAGCTGTGTCATATTTTAAATTGTCAGCCAGGGGACCTGTTTGAGTTTGTTGATGAGGAAGAGGATATGGAAATAAATAGGTAAATTGTTAAACTGATCAAAGATTTTCTCGCAGGTTCATTATTATTGTAGCAACCCCCAAAATATAATGACGCCAACTATTACAATGCCAACATCGGCACAAAAATGGACGAAGTAGCTGTTGATAAAGGTTTTGTTTTTTTCGTCCAGATAATTGAATAATAAGCCGCCAGCTAGAAGACCGAATAAAGCAAGGGCTAATATATAAGGGTTGAACCAGCCATTTATATTGGCTAAATGATATATTGTAAAAGCACATGCACTGAAAATATAGGCGTAGGATCTTTTTGTCAGTTTGCAAAGCTCTAAAAATATGAAACCCCTAAAAAAAAGCTCTTCAAACATAGTGTTTACAATAGAAAGATATAACCCATAAAATATGAAATTGCTTTTAGTGATTTCATATTTATTTTCAAAATCATAAATGATTTTCACCTCATCTATATTTGGCCTGATTAAAATATAAATCAATGGAATTAGTACAATCAATGCCAACCCAATGTATTTTATTAATTTTGGCGGTTTGTGCGCACGAAAATTGTCAATGGAGGTTCTTATGAGGGCAGTTTTGAATTTCCAATTGTAAAACAAAATAATGCTGAAAAGCATTATTATTTTTATACTGCTTTTTAGCAAATAATTGACTTCAAGCCATTGATCTATTCCGTGCAATACAAATATAAATGTACTTGCAGCTAAAAAAATGAATAATCCTTTATTCCTCATAAAATACTTTCCTATCAATGGCATTGGAAATCAAAAGATGCCCCTTGCTGTTTGGATGAATGCCGTCTTCACAAAGATAATCGCGATAATCTTGTTTTTCCATGAATGCAGAGCGGATATCTATGATGGAAACTTTGCAAGCTTCAGCAATTTCTGTTACAGCAGTACTGTACAAACTTTGCCAAGTGTGAATTGCATCAACGTTTCCAAGATAAGTCAGAATATTTTTGCCGTTTAATCCTTTGCTGATCCATTGGAAATAACGGTTGGAATCGATGGGAGGAAGGGTGAGTAATACTGGAATTCCGCCATTTTCTCTTACACGCTCGATTAATGCGATGTATTCCTCTCTAAACTGTTTTAGCGGCGTTTTCGCCAGATGGGTTTTAAAAGGTTGATTCGATATTTCCGCCCAGTTATAATCACAGTCATTTCCTCCAAATTCCAATACGGTAAAATCAAAGGCACTCAACTGGTTTTCATGTTTTCCCAAAATATTATTCCCCATAGAAATAGTGCATCCGAATTTTGCATAATTGGCAATGGATATATTTTGCTTGTGCTGGATAATGTTTGCGAAGCTTTCCTTTAATAATCGGTATTTGTTTTTGGCGGAATCGAAAATCACGCCTTTAGCCACTGAATCTCCAAAAATACAAACGTTTTGTATCATGTCGCCCTCCGAAGTTTAATAAACTTATAATGTAGTTTTTAATATTATATCATGTAATATTAAAAATAACAATACGAATTAATGGCTAAATTTTCGCCAAACTACTTGAAGTAGGAGTTTGATTAAATGCCTGTATTATGGTAAAATAAAAAAGGTTTAAAGAACAATTTAATGAACATTTATAAAGAGAAATGGAGAAATATGTTGCATGAATTTTCCAGGACAGAGCTCCTGATAGGGAAAGAAAATATAGAAAAATTAAAAAAATCAAAGGTGGCTGTTTTTGGCATTGGCGGAGTTGGAACCTTTGTGGTGGAAGGCTTGGCAAGATCTGGCGTTGGCAAATTTGTTTTGATAGATGACGACTGCATCTGTCTGACCAATATCAACAGGCAAATACATGCCACCCAGAGCACGGTGGGGAAAGTAAAAGTGGAGGTCATGAAGGAGAGGATATTATCTATTAATCCAAAAGCCGAAGTGGAAACTTTTCAGGATTTTTATCTTCCTGGCTCGGCAGAAAAGCTGGTCAGAAAAGATTATGATTACATTGTAGATGCCATCGACACAGTGACGGGCAAAATAGATTTAATCATCAGTGCAAAAGCAAAAAATATTCCGGTGATCAGTTCTATGGGAACGGGAAATAAGATGGACCCGACTGGTTTTATGGTTGCAGACATCTATTCGACTTCTGTTTGTCCTTTGGCAAAAGTTATGCGTAAGGAATTGAGGGCTAGGGGTGTTGAAAGCTTAAAAGTCGTCTATTCAAAAGAAGAACCAATCAAACCGATAGAAACTGAAGAATCCAGCTGTAATCAAAGCTGTATCTGCTCAAAAGGTTCAACAAGAAGCTGTACGGTAAAAAATCAGAGACCAGGGAGTATCTCCTTTATGCCAGCTGTGGCGGGGTTGATTCTGGCAAGTGAAGTGATAAAGGATTTAATAAATAAATAAATAAATAAATAAA
>JBBRXC010000110.1:0-5219 GCA_038248745.1 Peptostreptococcales bacterium
AACGTAAAGGCGATGGGCGTATTGCTTGAAGATAGAAATATTGCACAAGTTTCAATTAACATGACGGATTTTAATAGAACCCCTTTATATAGAGTTGTAGAACTTACAAAAATAGAAGCAGCCCGTTATGGACTGACGGTAATTGGGACGGAGTTAATCGGACTATGCCCAATGAAGGCGCTCTTTGATTCCGCAGAATATTATCTGCAGATAGAAGATTTTGATGCCCAGGTGCAGGTTATAGAAAACCATTTGCTTTAAGTAGCGGAGGATAGGATGACAATTGAAAGGTTTTCGCAAGATGCCTCATTAACAGATGAAATTGCTAACATTATCAGAGAAAGAATTCTGAATGGTAGTTATTCTATTGGAGAAAAAATAATTGAAGCACCCCTAGCAAATGAATTGAGCGTCAGCAGAACGCCTATTAGGCAAGCCTTTAAAAAACTGGAAAGCGAAGGGCTGGTTGAAAACATACCCAATAGGGGATCTTTCGCAAAGGGGTTTACAAAACGCGATATACAGGATATTTATGAGGTGCGGAAAGCCTTAGAAGCGTTGGCAATAGAATGGGCAGTAGAAAGAATTTCAGAAGAGGATCTTTCCAAACTGGAAGAAATTGTTGAGCTGATGGAGTTTTACACAATAAAGGAAAATTTTGAAAAAATTATGGAGGCAAACAAATCTTTTCATGAAACCATTTATAAGGCTTCAGAAAGCCGATTTATGGCTCAAATATTAAGGTCTTATCAGGATTATGTGCAGCAGGCTAGAAGAACGACAGTTTATGAAAAGGATTACCTAGTAGGTATTTTAAAGGAACATAAGGCAATTCTTGGTGCTCTGCGGAAAAGGAATGCAAAAGAAGCAATAAAATTGACTAATCAGCATTTGGATAATTCTAAGAAAAGAACAGAATCAAAATGGAAGAGATTGAGCTGACATACTGTAATAGGAGGACAAACGGCTAAATTGTATACAATAAACTAACAAAATACGATTGCGCTGGCATGAAAATGACGTATTTATTTGCTTATTTTGGCCTAAAAATGGTACTATATTTAGGGGAAGCAAATACAGTGGACCTTAATATAATAAAAGAGGAGTAATCATGGAACTGAACTTTAAAGATTCTAAGCAATTGGTACTTCAGGGCAATGAAGCCTGTGCAAAGGGAGCAATCTATGCTGGATGCAGATTTTTTGCCGGATATCCCATCACCCCTTCAACTGAAATTATCGAATTGCTGGCAAGTGAATTGCAGGAGGCAGGTGGTGCATTTATTCAAATGGAAGATGAAATAGCATCAGCATGCGCAATTATCGGGGCTAGATGGGGCGGGAAAAAAGCAATGACAGCAACCTCCGGGCCAGGATATTCGCTGATGCAGGAAGCCATTGGGTATGCTGCGGTTACTGAAACGCCTGTGGTGTTTGTAAATGTTCAGCGGGGAGGGCCTTCAACTGGCCAGCCGACACTCTCTTCTCAGCAGGATATCTATCAGGCCAGATACGGAAGCCATGGAGATTACGAAATAATTGTTCTTGCACCTTCTTCGGTTCAAGAGATGTATGATTTTACAGTGAGAGCTTTTGAACTCTCAGAGCAGTTCCGAACACCGGTAATACTCTTGGCAGACGAAGTAGTTGGGCACATGAGAGAAAAAATTACAGTGAAAGCCGGTTCAAAAAATATTCCGGAAGTCATAAATAAACAGGTTGTTTCTCCCCAGGCTGACTTTTATCAGGGAGCAAATTCTCTGGTTGAAGGCCAACTTCATGATGAATTTGGCAGAAGAATTGGGCATATAGCCGCGGACAGCGGGGAATTCATCTGTAATATAAATAATAAAATATCTAGCAACATCAATTTGATTACAGATATTGAAACCTATTTTCTAGAAGATGCAGACATCGCAATTGTAGCCTACGGTTCTGTTGCAAGACCGGCACAAAAAGCAATAAAACTTGCCCGTGGGGTGAAGGATGAGAGAATCAAATCAAAATTTAAATTTTTAAAAATACTTATGAGAAAAGGTGTACCAGCAGCAATCAATAGAGATTATGGACATTTAAAGGTTGGATTGATTAAGATCAATACGGTATGGCCTTTCCCCGAAGAAGAACTGAAGAGGTTGGCAAAAGATATTGATCTGCTAATTGTTCCAGAAATGAATGTAGGAAAATATTGTAGAGAAGTGGAAAGAGCATTAAAGGACAAGAAAGTGATTTCTATGCCAAAGTGTGGTGGGGAGATTCATACACCTAAAGAATTGCTAGACAGAATACTGAAAGAGGTGGGGGTCAATGAATAAACTATATGAAAAGTATATAAAAACTGATTTACTGCCGACTTTATTTTGCCCTGGCTGTGGAAATGGAATTGTTCAAATGGCTGCAATTAAAGCAATCGATAAACTGGGGATTAAGGATGAAATGGCTTGTGTCAGCGGTATAGGCTGCTCCGCTTGGATTCCATGTTATTTTAAGATGGACGTAATGCACACCATGCATGGAAGAGCGCTACCTTTTGCAGAAGGGTTGAAACTGGCAAGGCCAGATAAAAAAGTCATGGTATTTACGGGAGACGGTGACTGCCTGGCAATAGGTGGGAACCACTTATTACATGCAGCACGCAGAAATATAGATTTGACAGTTATTCTGGTAAACAATTATATTTATGGAATGACTGGTGGACAAAAATCACCTTCAACGCCAGAAGGGGCTGTGACAAAAACATCTCCTTACGGTGCCGCAGATATCCCGCTGGATGGTTGTGAACTGGCAATGACAGTTGGGGCCACTTATGTTGCGCGATGGACGACAGCACACCCGGTGCAGCTTGAAAAGGCAATGAAAGAAGGGCTTACCCACAAGGGGTTTTCATTTATTGAAGTTCTTACCCAGTGCCCGGTTCAGGCTGGGAAAAAGGTTTATGGGGTTAAAGATCCAGCTGAAATAATGAACATGTATAAAGAAACAACGTATATATATAAAGAAGGCATGGAAATTCCAAAAGGAAAAACGAGAATTGGATTGCTTAAACATGATGACGAGACCATGGAGTATATAGAAAGAGTGGAAGCAAGACTTGAATTGCAGGGAATAAAGAGGGGATAGGGATATGGCTCAAATAACAATTGATAAAATGTGCTGCAAAGGTTGTGACATATGTATAGCTATTTGCCCGAAAAAAGTGTTTGTAAAATCAAAAAAAAGAAATGGTTATGGATCTAATATGCCTGAAGCCCAGAATGTTAAAGATTGCATAGAGTGCAGACTTTGTGAAAGACTTTGCCCGGATGGTGCGATCGATGTAGAAGTGGAGGCAATAAAGGATGAGAATTAACGTAAGATTTGTTGGATCCGGTGGACAGGGAGTCATTCTTTCCTCGGTGTTACTTGCGAAAGCGTATGGATTAGGCGAAAATTATAATATTTCACAAACCCAGAGTTACGGACCGGAGGCGAGAGGCGGCGCATGCAAATCTGAGGTGGTTATTTCGGATGAGGATATTGATTATATGAAGGTTGACAAGGCAGATGTGTTCATTGCTTATAATCAAATTGGGTACAATAAGTATGAAAAAGCGATTGCACCTAATGCAATGGTCCTGGTTAACAGCACATTGGTCGAGACAGATAATCCGGAGCATTATAAAATACCGGCGACTGACATTGCAGAGGAGATGGGGAAACCTTTCGTGGTGAATATGGTGATGCTGGGTGCTTTAACAAAACTTCTTCCTAAGCTTCATTATCCAAAGGTGGAGGAAGAAATTAAAGAAAATTTCCCTGCAAGTATCGCTGGAATGAATTTGGACGCATATGATAAGGGATATAAATTTATGGCTGACGAATTGGAAAAAAGAAAATAATAACGCAAAAGCCATTTCAGCTAACCTGAAATGGCTTTTGTTTTGAAAAGTGTGTATATCAATAAAGAAGGATCGCTATAAGAGTGGAAAGTTCTCTAAATAGCTTGGTCGGACAGTACTTATATATTAAATACCCCTTTTGCCCTCAAGAACTATACTAACCGATGAATGTGAAGGATTAGTGTTGATTACTTGAAATACCTATGATAAAATGAAAATAATAAAGAATAATTAACAATATTGGTGTGCGACATAGAAGCGCAATAAGATAATAGGGAATTGGGTGTAAGTCCCAAGCAGTGCTGCTGCCGTATAGCCGGAAAACCTGCCAATGTTGGATAACCCAACGCCTGGTTGAGTTGTCTGTATGCGGCTTTACAGGCTTTAGAGTCCGCAAACATAATATGTGCTACTTTTAGGCACTCTGGTTTTATAGCCAGAGTGCTTTTTTGAGCACCTGCTGAACTTTGCGCAGCAAAGTTCAGCAGGTGCTACGTCAGGAATTCACAAAGCTCTGCTTTGTAGAATTCTACGGCGAAGCCCAGATATTGGCCTGAGGCTAGTATTAGCAAAGGTCCGAGAGCATTAGTGCGCCACCAAGCCCTAGCTGAGGAGGAAAAATGAAAAAGATCACAGCAACCTTATTAACTTTAATGATGATAGTAAGTGCCACTGGCATAGTCTTTGCATCGACGAATTCGTGGAACTCAACGGAATACGCTGGGGTGGAATCAGCGATGAATGACACGGCACAATACATTTTAAAAAATGTTCCCGCTCCTGATATAGGCTCTATCGGGGGGGAATGGTCCATCATAGGATTAAGTGCCAGTGGCACTATGGTGTCAAAGGAATATTACGACGCGTATTATAGAAGAGTTGAAATGAGCCTGAAAGAAAACCAGGGGATTTTAACGCAAAATAAGTATACCGAATATTCCCGTTTGATTATTGCCCTTACTGCAATTGGCAAGGACGTTGAAAATGTGGCAGGCTATAATCTGCTCGAAAAATTGGCGGATTTTGATAGTATTAAGAAACAGGGAATCAATGGACCTGTTTACGCCCTGATCGCCTTAGATTCTCATAATTATGCAATCCCAAAAATGACAGGCATTACAAACGTTACCACAAGGCAAGCGCTTATTGATTATATTTTAGCCCAGGAAATCACAAACGCCAGTGGGGTTAAAGGCGGGTTCAACTTAGGTGGAGGGACAATGCCTGATGCGGATATTACAGGAATGGCACTGCAGGCACTTGCCAATTATCAGGGAAATCCAGAAGTTCAGGCTGTAATAGACAGAGCAATCCAGGCTTTAAGCCTATTAGAAAATGCGGA